>JANONM010000332.1:0-6249 GCA_031420855.1 Hyphomicrobiales bacterium | reverse complement strand
CTATGTCGAGTTTGTTGGAACTTCAAGAAATCAAACAAAACGCCACGTGAATTGCAAGGTCCAAAGTTTTCCCCGGACACTCGTGCGCGTTCGCAGGAATGACGGTCTTTATGGGTTAGAAGCTCCACAAAAATAGAACTGCTCTAAATCTTCCCTGCCGCCTGCAACACTGCCAGCCTCGATTCTGCATTGACCTCGCGTGCCGCCAGCAGACGGCGCACTTCCGTGCAATCAGCCTTCATTTGAAAAACCAGGTCTTCAACCGAAGCAAAGGTCTTGTCGCCCCGCACCAGATCGACAAACGACACCATCAGCGTGCGATCATAAAGATCAATGTCCTGATCCAGCAGGAACACTTCAAGAAATGTCCGCCTGGTATTGAAGGTGGGCCGGTCGCCGAAATAGGCTGCACCCTGCCACGCCACAGTTCCTTGTGCCGCAGCAGCATCAAGAACCGTCACCGCATAGATGCCGCGATAGGGTTCTGCCCCCGGTTCCAGAATGATGTTGGCCGTGGGAAAGCCGATGCTGCGGCCGCGCTTGTCGCCATGCACAACCTCACCCATGACCGTCCAGTCATAACCCAGTTCCCGGGCCGCACTGGTCACATGACCGCGTCGCAGGGCGCTGCGAATTGACGTGGAGGAGAATGGTGACCTGGCATCACCATCGCCGTCATCCGTTACTTGCTCAACGATGGTGACAGAAAATCCATGCTGCTTTCCCATGGCGACCAGTGTCTCGGGTCCGCCTTTGCGGCCCTTGCCGAAATGGAAATCATAACCCGTCACCACATGGCAGACACCCAGCCGCTTGACCAGATGCACCAGCACAAACTCTTCCGGTTCCATGCCTGCCAAGTCCCGGTCAAAATTCAGCCAGACCAGAAATTTTACCTGGAGTGCGGCCATCAGACGGCTTTTAAGTGCAAGGGGGGTCAGGCGAAAGACAGGTTCTTCCGGCTTGAAAAAACTGCGGGGGTGTGGCTCAAAGCTCAAGACACCATGGGGCACCGCCCGTTGCAGTGCTTCCACAGCTGCAATATCAAGCAATTGCTGATGGCCCCGGTGCAAACCGTCAAAATTGCCAATGGCGACAACGCCGCCGCGACAGAAGTTGGGCAGTTTGGAATTTGGCGGGAAGAGGTGCATCAGTGAACTGCGGGAATTTCAGGTTTTGGGTTGGTGCTGGAATTGGGCGACACAGCCCGACAAGTCAAGTCCAACAAATCAAGTCCAACGAAGCGCATCAAACGCAAACAGAACATTGGCGTTTGGCACAGCTTCACGAATGTGGCGGAGTTCCGCCGCCATGTCCTCCACATGGTCGCGCACGCCGCCTGACACATAAATGCAGGCAAAACCCTGGTTGGCGGCTCCCAGAATGTCGGTTTCAGGACCATCGCCAATGGCGAGGACTTCTGCAGTCGCGATTGTCTTGCCCCGCAATTGTGCCGCTTTCTGCAGGGCGAGGTCATAAATCGGGCCAAAGGGTTTTCCGGCCATGGCCACACTGCCACCCATATCAGCATAAACCTCCGCCAAGGCACCTGCGCAATATTGCAGGCGATCACCTTTACGCACAATCTTGTCGGGGTTGGCGCAGATCATCGGCAGGTTGCGGCCGCGCAAGTCCGCAAGCAAGTCACGATAGTCCTCTGGCGTTTCCCGTTCGTCATGAAACAGTCCGGTGCAGATAATGGCAGAAGCCCGGTCGGCTGGCACGCGCTCTACTGCCATGCCTTCAAACAGCGAGAGATCACGGGCGGCACCCAGGTGAAACAGTTTGCCATTGCCAATCCGCCGCATCAAATCTTGGGTCACATCTCCCGACGTGACGATGGCATCAAAGCTCCGAGGCGCAACACCAATCTCCGACAATTGCCGCGCCACACCTGTTTCACTGCGCGGCGAGTTGCTGACAAGAATGACAATGCCACCTTGCTGGCGGTGTTTCACCAGCGTTGCAACGGTTTCGGCAAACGGAGTGAAGCCATTGTGGACAACCCCCCAGATATCGCAGAACCAGATGGGATAGGTGGTGGAAAGCTGTTGCAAGGAAATGCTGATCAATCAGGCCGCAGCACGCAAGGTCGAATGGCTTTCTTCCTGGCGGCGCAAACGGCGCGGTGCTGCAAAGGCTGGACCACTGGCAAGCCGGGCCGTTTGGGCAAGGCCTGCCACCATGGCAGGATCACTAACCTGGCTGACAATCACCTGAATGCGTAAAGCCCGTGCCGCTTGCACAAAGCCCGGAAGGCCTGCTGAAAGTCGTCCTTCGAAGCTCAGGGATGCAGCGGCCAATCCGATGTAACGCACATTGAGTTTTCCCAGCGCGGCCAAATCTATACCGGCGATGGAGGCCTGCGCCAGACTGAGGGTCACACCCGCCCGCGCCAGATATGCCAGACCTTCAAGGCTGCGATCCGGCAGGTTGGCCAACACCGCATGGGGGATTTCAAGTACAACGCCGGAAGCAAGCTCGGGCTTTTCCTGCATGGCCTGTAGCATTTTTTGCAAAGTGTCGCGGTTGCCCAAAGTGGCAGAGCCTAGCGGCACAAAGATGCACAAGGCAGGATCCCGTTGGCGCAGGCGGCCCAGTATTGAGAGGGTTTCACGCACCACGAACATGTCAAGCGCTTCACGCATGCCGATGCGCTCGGCATGATGCAGGAAAATATCCTGCTGCACATCCATGCCATGGTCATTGGTCATGCCAAGTGTCATGCGGTAGTGGGCGGTTTGTGACGTGTAGAGATCAATCACCGGCTCGAGTGCCAGGTTGAGGGCATCACCGAAAGGCACATCAGCATCGGTCATAGCCGATTGTGGTTCTGACACCGGGGCAACTGGTACAACGACTGGTGCTTCGACCACAGCGGCTGGAGGAAGCAAGGTTTCGGCTGCCTGTTGCCAACCCATTGTTTGATGGGGCGGCTGCTCCATATGCCAGGCGCGACGCTGTTCTGCCTGCCTGTTGTTGTCGATGAGGGTTTTCAAGCCCTGGGCCAAGGTTGCGTTATGATCGCGCAATTCACCCAGGGTTTTCGTCAGGCCGGCATTCATGCCGTGGTTTTCCTGGCGCAAGGCCGCCACATCATCCAGCAAGGCCTGTTTGCCGCGCTGCTGTGAAACCTGCTCTTTGGCCAAGCCAGCCATTTCTCCGGCCAGCCAATTGTTGTTTTCTGAAATTTGCGCCAGCGTTTGCACCAGCATCAGGTTGCGGGCCATCAGCACAACCAAACCAGCCGCCAACGCCATGAGTGAAACCGAGGCGAGTGTCACCGAAATCAGACCAGCGCCCAATCCGTAGGCTGCCACGGCAATCGCCGTGAAAGCACATACCGCGATCAGCACGATCCACGGCGTTTCCTGTTTCAACTGCATTCCCGCGCTATCCCCTGCCAATCACCCCCGGCGCGAAACGCGCCCGCGAATCAATTGGACCTGACACTACTTTGTATCAGGCCCGGATGGAATCCCGTCATCAGGGATATTCAACTGAAAGTAGATCAGAGCTTCATGACTGAATCGAGGATTTTCGGCATCTTGTCATGGAAAATTTCGCTGATCTCGGCCTGGTTGATCACGAGGGGCGGCGACAGGGCAATGGTGTCGCCTGTTATGCGCACAATCATGCCAATATCATGGAAAGCGTTTTCCATGGCCTTGTAGGCCCGAAGTCCCGGCTTTCCGGGTATCGGCGTCATGTCAATGCCTGCCACCAGGCCGATGGTGCGGATGTCTTCGACCAGCGGATGGCCCTGCAACGAGAAGGCCGCATCAGCCCACGGCTTTTCCATCTTCGCGGCATTGTCGAAAATGTTTTCATCGCGGTAAAGATCAAGCGTCGCCATACCTGCCGCCGTGGCAATCGGATGGCCTGTATAGGTATAGCCATGGAACAGCTCGATGACATGATCCTGGGCATTCATGAAAGCGTCATGGATGCCTTGCCGCACCATGACACCACCCAAGGGAACGGTGCCTGATGTCACGCCCTTGGCAAAGGTGATCATGTCTGGCACCACACCAAAGCGCTCAGCCGCAAAGCTTGTGCCGAGGCGGCCAAAACCGGTGATCACCTCATCGAAAATCAGCAGGATGCCATGGGTATCGCAGATCTCGCGCAGGCGCTTGAGATAGCCTTTTGGCGGCGCCAGCACGCCTGTTGAACCGGCCATGGGCTCAACAATGACAGCTGCAATGGTTGAGGCATCATGCAACACCACAAGACGTTCAAGTTCATCGGCAAGGTGTCCACCCCATTCCGGTTCACCGCGCGAGAAAGCCTGTTCCTTACGGTTGTAAGTGTGTGGCAGGTGATCAACACCGGCCAGCATGGTACCGAACCATTTACGGTTGGCAACCATGCCGCCCACGGAAATGCCACCAAAATTCACACCGTGATAGCCCCGCTCGCGACCGATCAGACGGGTGCGTGATCCCTGTCCCTTGGCCCGCTGATAAGCCAGGGCAATTTTGAGGGCGGTATCGGCGGCTTCCGAACCGGAGTTGCAGAAAAACGCGTAGTTCAAATCACCCGGTGCCATGGTGGCCAGCCGCGAAGCCAGTTCAAAAACCTTGGGGTGCCCAAACTGGAAAGTCGGCGCGAAATCCAGTTCCGCCGCCGATTTCTGGATGGCCTTGACAATTGGTTCACGGCAATGGCCGGCATTGCAGCACCACAGGCCCGCCGAACCATCGAGAATGGGGCGGCCCGACATGTCATAATAATGCATGTCTTTGGCCCGGGCAATCATCCGGGGGCGTTGCTTGAAAGCGCGGTTGGGCGTGAAGCCCATCCAGAACGGTTCAAGATTGTTGGGCGAGGCTTCCCACTGGGTGGGATCAGTTGGCTTGTTCATGGTTCAGCACTCCAGACGGTGAAACCATGAGAGTAGCAGAAAAACCGTGGCGAGGGGAACAGGCCAGACGTGTCAATAAGACTGGCCCATTACCCAACGCCAGTTGCGTTATTGGTTTACGTGCACATTGATGCTGTGGGCGTGCATGCAGCGGAACAGTTCCTCAGCATACACCTTGTTGCGCAGGCGAATGCGCTCGCCCACCGACACCAGGCGCAGATTGCCGTCGACATTGTTCTGGCGCGGCATCAGGTATTTTTTGCCATAGGAAATCACCACAACTGAATCTTCCGTGGCAACATCCTCGTCAGAGGCACGCTCCATGAAGCCCGCCGCCCAATCATCGGCTGCGGCAAGGGCAAAATCCCGGCAGGTAATGCGCTCGTTGGCGACAGCACCAACAGAACCAGTGAGCAGGGCAAAGGTGGCAAACGGCACAATCAGTGCCTTGAGGGAAATCATACGCATAACAAACCCAATCAAAACTGGACGCCACATCCACCCCGGATACTGCAATGGCACAGGTCGTTAGTAAAGTGTTAACTATGGTTAACGGCCCGAAAACCCGCATGAAGTTGCATAAAATTGTCAGGATGCTTAACGCGCCATCATCGCACCACAATCGCCCACGAGAATTACAAGCCTAGCGCGGGGGCGCTTTCAGAGGTTTCAAATCCAATCATGTCTTCATTTTCCCGCATTCTCGCTGGCGGCCTCGTTGGCCTTGGCGTCGCAACCGGTGGCTATCTCGCTGGCGAAAGCCTGGTCAAAAGCCGCCTGGGATATCGCGTCGTCACGGTCAAAGGACTGTCCGAGCGCGAAGTCAAAGCCAATCTCGGCTTCTGGCCGATCCGCTTTGTCACCACAGGCACAACCCTTGAGGATGCCCGTGGCAAGCTCGAGATTGCCGAAAAAAGTGTCAAAGGCTTTTTGACGACAGGCGGTTTTGTCGAGGCCGACATGCAGGTGCAGAACATCCAGGTCGAAGATCGCATTGCCGGCTACAATGCCCAAGGCATTCCGGAAGAAAGCCGCTTCGTGCTGACCGAGGATTTGCTGGTGCGCTCGGCCGATGTCGACAAGTTGCAGGCCTCCGCCAAGATGATCGGTGACTTGCTCAAATCTGGCGTGGTTTTTTCCGCCGATGCCTACAACGCCGGACCTTCATTCATTTTCACCAACGTCAATGAACTGAAAGGCGAGATGCTGACCGAAGCCACCAAGCGGGCCCGTGAAGCTGCCGACAAGTTTGCCATCGAAAGTGGTGCCAAGGTCGGAGACATTCAAAGCGCCAATCAAGGCATCATCGAAATCACCCCGGCAATCGAAATCCCCAATGATAGGCCCGAAAAACAGGTCAACAAGAAAGTGCGCGTGGTGAC
>JANONM010000331.1:0-3552 GCA_031420855.1 Hyphomicrobiales bacterium | reverse complement strand
GACTGCAGGCGCGAATGGGTGCCGATCGAATCGGAGTCGTTGATATAATCGTCGTACAGATTTCGGTTGGTCTGCATCTGGGTCTGTATGGCCTGCACCACTTCGCCTTCACCGAGGATCTGGTGGTTCACCTTGATGCCGGTGATTTCCTCGAAGGCCTTGGTCAGCACGGTGGATTCGTAAGTGTGGGTCGGAACGCCTTCCGACAGCACGTTGACTTCCATGCCCTTGAAAGGTTCAGCCGCCTTGATGAACCATTCCATTTCCTTCAACTGGTCTTCTTTCGACAGTGAAGAAGGCTGGAATTCGCTGTCAATCCATTTCTTGGCGGCTTCCACGTCTGCCAGGCTCGGTGTTGCCAGCAAGGCAAGACCAAAGGCAGCTGATGCCATCAGTTTCATTTTCATAGGTTTCCTCCCAATGATTGAGCATCGCATTTTTGATGCTGCGCGAATATCAAACGAAAACAAACGAACGTCAATAGGGATTTTTACGAATATTTGAGATTCTTTTTCAGTTCGATATTGCCAAAAGCGAAAATAAATGGAAAGTATCGAAATTGAAATGAAAGCAGCTTGTCGGGTTAGGGCAGGCGTAACATCTGAGAGAGAAGCTGTCAGGACATGCTGGCATTGTCGCCGAGACAACTACAGATCATGAATCTCGTCCGCCAAACCGGCAATGTGGGCGTGGACGAACTGGCCTTGCGGTTTGAGGTGACGCCGCAAACCATTCGCAAGGACTTGAATGAACTCTGCGACGGCAAACTGCTGGCCCGCACCCATGGCGGTGCCATGCTGTCATCAGGCGTTGAGAACATGGCCTATGATGCGCGGCGCGAGATGGCCTCAGCCGAAAAGCGCCGCATTGGCCAATATGCAGCAGGCCTCATTCCCAACAACTGCTCCCTGTTCATCAATATCGGCACGACCACGGAAGAAGTGGCCCGGGCCTTGACACGACATGAAGGCTTGCTGGTGATCACCAACAACATCCACGTCGCTTCCATTCTCATGCCATGTCCCCGCATCGATGTGATCATCGTCGGTGGCACCGTGCGCCGCACAGATGGCGGCATTGTAGGCGAATCAGCTGTCGAAGCCATCAGCCATTTCAAGGTTGACCACGCCGTCATGGGCGTGTCAGCCATTGATGAGGATGGTGCTTTGCTGGACTTCGATGTGCGTGAAGTGCGCGCCGCCCAGGCGATCATGAGCAATTCGCGCAATGTCATGTTGGTGGCCGACGCCATGAAGTTTTCCCGTTCAGCACCCGTCCGCATCGGCCATCTTTCGAATATCGACACCTTTGTCACTGATAGCCCACCACCCGAGCAGATCAGCGAGCTGTGCCGCCACAATGGCGTGAAACTCGAAGTGGTGGATCAATTGCCGATTGCCGACAATGACGCGGGTGCCAACCCATGATTTACGATCTATTTGTCATCGGCGGCGGCGTAAACGGCTGCGGCATTGCCCGCGATGCCTCGGGCAGGGGACTGAAAGTTTTTCTGGCCGAACAGAATGATCTTGCATCGGGCACGTCTTCAGCATCGACAAAATTGATTCACGGTGGCCTGCGTTATCTCGAACACTATGAATTCCGGCTGGTGCGCGAAGCCCTGATCGAACGGGAAGTTTTGTTGAAAGCCGCCCCACATATCATTTGGCCACTGCGCTTTGTCTTGCCCCATCATGATGGCCTGCGACCTCGCTTCCTGATTCGCATTGGATTGTTTCTCTATGACTATCTTGGTGGACGCAAAATTCTCCCACCCACCCGCAGCGTTGATCTGCGAACCGACATCACAGGCGAACCGCTGAAAGACGAATTCGTTCGCGGCTATGAATACTCCGATTGCTGGGTTGAAGATTCGCGGCTCGTCGTGCTGAACGCCCGCGACGCCAAGGCCAAAGGCGCTGAAATCCGTACACGGACCAAAGTTGTCACCGCCCGGCGTGAGAATTCCCACTGGTCAATTGATGTTGAAAGTGCCGGCGTGCACGAAACCATTCAGGCCAAAGCCCTGGTCAATGCCGCCGGACCCTGGGTGAGCCAGGTTCTGGGACAAGTCATCGGTCACAATGATCCCGCCAAAATTCGTATGGTGAAGGGCAGTCATCTGGTCGTCGAGAAACTCTATGACCATGACCGCTGTTACATCTTCCAGAATGCTGATGGCCGGATTTGTTTCACCATTCCCTATGAGGGCAATTTCACATTGATCGGCACCACTGACGAAGATCACCAAGGTGATCCCGGCAAACCGGAAATCAGCGATGCCGAAACCGACTATCTGCTGCAAAGTGTCAGTGAATATCTCAAGCGCAAAGTCACACGGGCGCAAGTGCGCTGGTCCTATTCCGGCATCAGGCCGCTCTATGACGATGGCGCCAGCAAGGCCCAGGAAGCCACCCGTGATTATGTGCTAAAGCTCGACCGAGCTGATGCACAGGCTCCCTTGCTTTCAGTCTTCGGTGGAAAGATTACCACCGCCCGTAAACTTGCTGAATCCGTAATGGCCGAACTCAAATCGTTTTTCCCCGACATGACGGGGAACTGGACCGCCGATGCCAAGCTGCCGGGTGGCGATCTGCCCCATGATGGTGTTGAAACTGCCATTGCCGCCTTGCAGAAAAAATACTCATTCCTCAAGCCACAGAATATTCGCCGATTGTTCAAGGCCTATGGTACGGAAGTCGAGAGTATCCTCGGAGAGGCAAGATTTGCCGCTGACCTTGGCAAATTTTTTGGGCCACTTTCGGAACGTGAGATTGAACACCTCAAAAAAAATGAGTGGGCACGCACCGCTGATGATATACTATGGCGTCGTTCGAAGCTGGGGCTGCACATGAGCAAGCTGGAGATGGCAGCCCTGAATGAATATATGGAAGTCCCCGCTGCCGTGGTAAAACCGCCAACAAAAAAACGCGCAGGCAAAAAGGGTTAGCAATGGCCAGCCACATTCTTGCAATTGACCAAGGCACCACATCTTCGCGTGCCATTGTCTTTGACAGAAAGCTGAAGCCAAAAGGCTTGGGACAAAAGGAATTCAAACAATATTTTCCAGCTTCAGGATGGGTCGAACATGATCCTGAGGAAATCTGGAAATCTGTTTTGACAGTCTGCAAAGCCGCGCTGAAATCGTCGAAATGCGCTGCATCGGAAATCGCCGTCATCGGTATCACCAACCAGCGCGAAACTGTTGTGTTGTGGAATCGTAAAACCGGAAAAGCACTGGCCAAGGCCATTGTCTGGCAGGATCGCCGCACCGCTGACATGTGCAGCAGGCTGAAATCAGAAGGCCATGAAGCAATCTTCACAGCCAAAACTGGATTGCTGCTTGATCCCTATTTCTCCGGCACAAAATTAAGCTGGCTTCTCGACCACGTGAAGGGCGCAAGAGCCGCTGCCGAAAACGGCGAACTTGCCTTTGGAACCATCGACAGTTTTCTGATCTGGCGTTTGACGGGTGGCAAGGTCCACGCCACCGACGCCACCAATGCCTCGCGCACCTTGCTTTACAACATCCACACCGGAATGTGGGACGAT
>JANONM010000330.1:0-2008 GCA_031420855.1 Hyphomicrobiales bacterium | reverse complement strand
GCCATCGTCGCATAGCCTTGTTGAACGGCGACACCGCTTTTAATTTTGCCAAGGACCGAGATGTTGGATACCGAAAAGCCCTGGCCGCCGTTGGTGCGCCGGTTGATCCACTGTTGGTGCGCGAAGGTTACATGAATGAAGAGCATGGCGAGTCCGAAGCTCGGCAACTGCTCAAGCTGCCATCACAACAAAAGCCAACCGCCTTTCTGTGCTCGTCGATTTCACAGGCCGATGGTGTTGCCCGTGTCATCCGGCACATGGGACTTGAAATTGGCAAGGATGTTTCCCTCATTGCCCACGACGATCGCTTGCAGGACATTCGGGCTGAAATCTTCGATCCACCCCTGACCGCGACGCAATCCTCAATCGCTGCAGCAGGCAAACGGGTTGTCGCAATCCTGGTGCAACACTTGCGCCAACCCAGTGAACCCTGCGCCCAGGATGTCTGGCCCGTCGATCTCGTCTTGCGAGACTCGACAGGCCCCGTCAAAAGCCCTTGAGCTGCCAATGCCCGCAACCCAAATGAAGTTGGTCGGAGTGAGAGGATTCGAACCTCCGACCCCCTGCTCCCGAAGCAGGTGCGCTACCAGGCTGCGCTACACTCCGAACTCTGGTTTTGTCTTTGAAACCTGGGCTTTTTGATCTCCCGGCGTGTTTTCGTCAAGATCCAAAGGATGGAACAAAATAATTTTGAAGTTGCCGTCCCGGAGTATTATCGCAATCCGCTTCGCCAAAGCCGCACAAAATTGCTACGCCATGATGGGCAACACCAAAATGCTCGCCTGACTTGAACCTGTTTGCCGGAGTTTTGCTGATGTCGACTGATCCCCTGCTGCAACCTTTCAAGCTGAAGCATCTGACCTTGCGCAACAGGTTGATGACGACGTCGCATGAGCCTGCTTATCCAGAGGACGGCATGCCCAAGGGACGCTACCGCGCTTATCATGTAGAACGGGCAAAGGCGGGGCTGGCGCTGACAATGACGGCTGGCTCTGCCGCTGTTGCTCAAGACAGTCCTCCCGTCTTCAACAATATCCTGGCTTACCGCGACGAAGTTGTGCCGTGGATGCGCGAACTCACCGATGAATGCCACGGCCATGGCGCTGCCGTGATGATCCAGCTTACACATCTTGGTCGCCGCACCCGCTGGGACAAGGCCGACTGGCTGCCCGTTGTTGCACCCACATTGGAGCGTGAGCCAGCTCACAGGGCGTTTCCAAAGCTCATCGAGGACTGGGACATTGAGAGGATCAAGAGTGACTTTTCTGATGCAGCAGAGCGCATGAAGGCGGCAAATGTTGACGGGGTCGAATTTGAATCCTTCGGTCACCTGCTCTCGCAGTTCTGGTCGCCCATGAGCAATCACCTGACCAATGAATATGGCGGCTCGCTTGAAAACCGCATGCGCTTTTCCATGCAAGTGCTTGCGGCGGTGCGCAAACGGGTTGGACCAGAATTCATCTTGGGTGTGCGCTATGTTGTGGATGAACTTTCACCTGCGGGTTATGACAAGACCGAGGGGATGCAGATTTCACAGGCGTTGAAGAACAGTGGCATTGTCGATTTCCTGAACGTTTCGCGCGGCCACATTGAGACGGATGCCGGCCTCACGGATAATATTCCGATCATGGGCATGGCCAGTGCGCCGCACTTGAACGGTGCTGGCGACGTGCGGGCTGCAACGCGTTTCCCGGTATTCCACGCCACGCGCATTCAGGATGTTGCCACTGCGCGCTATGCTGTGGAATCCGGGAAAGTCGACATGATCGGCATGACCCGCGCACACATGGCTGATCCACACATCATGCGGAAGATCATCGAAAAGCGTGAGCACGACATTCGCCCCTGTGTGGGTGCGAACTATTGTCTTGATCGCATCTATCAGGGTGCCATGGCGCTGTGCATCCACAACCCATCGACGGGGCGTGAAGAAACATTGCCGCACGATATTCCGAAAGCGGCAATAAAAAGGAAAGTTGTTGTGGTGGGCGCAGGCCCCGGCGGACTT
>JANONM010000329.1:0-2188 GCA_031420855.1 Hyphomicrobiales bacterium | reverse complement strand
CAACGCGCCGGACTGTGTGCGCCGTAGCCTACTTGGGCGAAGGTGCATGAGGTCCCTTTGGCGGTCGTCTACTCCGCCGCTGCTTTCTTGATATCTTCGGGGATCAAGAAGCCGCCGGATTGCCTTGCCCAGAGTTTTGCGTAGATGCCGTTTTTCTTTTTGACCAGCTGGGCGTGGGTGCCTTCCTCAACGACTTTGCCCTTGTCCATCACCACCAGCCTGTCCATGGCGGCGATCGTCGACAGGCGATGGGCGACGGCGATGACGGTTTTGCCTTCCATCAACGTGTTGAGATTTTCCTGAATGGCGGCTTCGACTTCACTATCGAGGGCCGAGGTGGCTTCATCCAAAATCAGGATCGGCGCATTCTTCAGCAACACCCTTGCAATGGCAACGCGCTGGCGCTGACCGCCGGAAAGCTTGACACCGCGTTCGCCGACATGGGCATCCATGCCTTGCCGGCCATTGGGGTCCATAAGATGGGTGATGAATTCATCGGCATGGGCTTTGCGGGCCGCGTCAAGAATTTCAGCTTCCGAGGCATCGGGTCGGCCATAGCGTATGTTGTCACGGACAGAACGATGCAGGAGTGACGTATCCTGGGTGACCACGCCAATGGCGGCACGCAGGGATTCCTGATCGACGTGGGCGATATTTTGATGGTCGATTTTTATGGCGCCTGAACCCACGTCGTAAAAACGCAGCAACAGGTTTGCGATGGTGGATTTGCCAGCCCCGGACCTTCCGACCAATCCTACTTTTTCGCCAGGCTTGATGCTGAGGGTGAGGCCGGAAATGATTTCGCGGCCATCATCACCAACGGTTTTTCCGTAGTTGAAGTGAAGCGTCTCAAACTCAATCAAACCCTTTGGAACAATTAGGGATTTTGCTTCGGAAATGTCTTTGACCTGATGTTCGCGGGCGATCACATCGACACCGTCCTTGACCACCCCGAAATCCTCAAACAGGCCGGCAATTTCCCACAGCATCCAGTGGGCCATGCCGAGCATGCGATAAACCAGACCGACAGAAAAGGCGATGGCGCCGATGGTGATGGCATTGCCATGCCAAAGCCAAATGGCCATGGCGGCCGTGGAGGTGAGGAGCAGGGCGTTGATGCAATTCAGCACCACATTCATCTGGGTGGCAACGCGCATGGAATTGTAGACGGCTTGCAACATCCAGCCCATGCCTTCCCTGGCATAGTCATCTTCGCGCGAGGCATGGGCGAAGAGTTTGACGGTTGGCATGTTGGTGTAGGTATCAACAATGCGGCCAGTGACAATGGAGCGGGTGTCGGCTTGCTTCTCCGAAAGCTTTCCCATGCGCGGCACGAAATGGCGCATGGTGAAGCCGTAAAGCACCAGCCAGCCGAGCAGCGGGATGGCCAGACGCCAATCATTGGCAATGAAGCTGGCGACGGCTGTGACAAAAAACATGGCGACCCAGGCGATGACTTGCGTGAGTTTCATGATGACATCACGCACACCCAGGGCTGCCTGCATCACCTTGGTGGAAACCCGGCCGGCAAACTCATTGTGGAAAAACTCCATGGATTGGCGCAGCATGTAGCGGTGCGCCAGCCAGCGGATGCGCATGGCGAAATTGCCGCGCATGCCCTGGTTTTCAATCGAGTCGGCGAGCGCCGTGATGAAGGGCTGGAACAATACGGCGAGTGCGCCATAGCCAATCAGCTGCCACTTGTTTTCTGACCAGAAGGTGGCGCGGTCTGCCGTGCCCAAGGTGTCCACCAGACTTCCAACATAGGCGAAGACACGGACTTCAATGATGGCGAGGGTGATGGACAGCAAGAAACCGACGATCAACAGCGGATAAAACGGCCGCGTGTAGTGGCGGATAAAACCCCAAGTGGTGGGTGGTGGCTTGGAAGGAGAGGAAGCTGGAAACGCATCCACCCGTCGTTCCAACATTGTGAAAAACCAGTTCATCGCAGACCTGAAAAAATTGAATTGAACCGGGGGGAATACGCGAAGGCTCGCTGGAAACCGTGAGTCGGACCAGCTGTCCCCTATAGCGGAAGGGAAGGGGTTGGGCAAACTTGGCAAATAGTAGGTAGTGGGTCAGTCTGAATTTTTCTTCTTATATGGCCCGCGTGTCCGGTCAGCTTTGGCTTCCTCAGCTTCGACAAGCCCAACAATGTCTCCAATCTCCCAAAGTTTAGCAGATA
>JANONM010000328.1:0-12158 GCA_031420855.1 Hyphomicrobiales bacterium | reverse complement strand
CTTGGTTTTACTGATGAGCAAATGGCAGGCCCCTGCTCGGCGGTTTCGGGCGGCTGGCGGATGCGCGTGGCCTTGGCAGCGGCGCTGTTTGGCCAGCCGGATGTGTTGCTGTTGGACGAGCCAACGAACTACCTTGACCTTGAAGGCACGATTTGGCTGAAATCATTCCTGCAGACCTATCCCCATACCATCGTGCTGATCAGCCACGACCGGGATTTGCTCAATGAGGTGGTAACCTGCATTGTGCATCTCGACGCGGCAAAGCTCACTTATTATTTGGGCAACTATGACAGCTTTGACCGCCAGCGCCGTGAAAAGCAGGCCTTGAGCGTGAAGCTGCGCAAGAAGCAGCAGGACCAGCGCGATCACATGCAGGCCTATGTGGACCGCTTTCGCTACAAGGCGTCGAAAGCCAGTCAGGCGCAAAGCCGCTTGAAGGCCTTGTCGAAACTTGAGCCCATCGCCGACATCGTAGATAACCGGGTCGTGCCGTTCCGTTTTCCCAATCCGGAGAAGCTGTTATCGCCGCCTCTTATCAATCTGGATAAGGTGTCGGTGGGGTATGAGCCGGGCAAGCCGATTTTGCGCAATCTGACTTTGCGCATTGATCCGGATGACCGGATTGCGCTTCTGGGGGCCAATGGCAATGGCAAATCGACTTTTGCAAAATTGCTGAACGGCAAACTCAAGCCATCAGGCGGAAGCTTTGTGACGGCACCGCGCATGAGCATCGGATTCTTTGCCCAACATCAAATGGATGATCTGCGCGAGGACTATACACCCTTCGACTATATCACCAAGTTATTGCCAGATAGCCCCGTATCCGTGCGGCGCGCCAAATTGGGGGCTGCGGGATTTGGTTCAACGCTGGCTGATTCAAAATGTGAGACCTTGTCCGGTGGTGAAAAAGCGCGGTTGCTGTTTTTGCTGGCGACCTTCCATGGCCCACATATTCTCATCCTTGATGAACCGACGAACCATCTGGATATGGATTCACGCGAAGCCCTGATCCGCGCCATCAATGATTATGAAGGTGCTGTCATTCTCGTGGCCCATGATCGTCACATTATTGAAACCTGTGCGGACCGTTTGTTATTGGTTGATGGAGGCGGCATTCGCAATTTTGATGGCGACCTGGACGATTACACAGAATTTGTTTTGGCAAAACGTCGGGGTGGAAATGTTGAGAAAATTACCGCCGAAAAACCAGTGGTGGTTGCGCTGCCGAAGCCACCCTCCCGCCCTGCCAAACTACTTCAGAAACAAATTCAAGACCTCAATGCAAAGATGTTGAAACTGCAAGAAAAACTTACAGTGTTGGATGAGGCATTGGCGGACCATACGTTGTATAGCGAAACGCCGCAAAAGGCCACCGACTATGCCAAGCTGCGCAGTCGCTTTGCGGATGAACTGGCAGCCAACGAAAACAACTGGCTCGAACTCTCCGAGGAATTGAGTAATGGGTGAAGCCCAGACGGCAGTTGATCTCACCAACACCTGGTTCGGATTTGCCGCCATCGGCATTTTTGTTCTGGCTTATGTGCTGGTCATTTTTGAAGAAGCAACGGCGATGCGGAAATCAAAGCCGGTGTTGCTGGCTGCTGGCTTGATCTGGGCGCTGATCGGCATTGGCTATGCGCTGCAAGGACAATCGGCATCTGCCGAAGCGCAGGCCCAGCATATGCTGTATGAATACGGCGAACTGTTCCTGTTCCTGCTGGTCGCCATCACTTACGTCAACACCCTCGAAGAACGCCGGGTGTTTGAAGTCTTGCGGGCCAGGTTGACGGAACGCGGCTTGAGTTACCGACAGTTGTTCTGGCTCACTGGTGTGCTGGCATTTTTTCTTTCAGGCGTTCTTGATAATCTGACGACCGCTCTTGTCATGGGTGCCGTGGTGCTGGCCATTGGCAAGTCTTCACCGAAATTTGTTGCCATGGCCTGCCTGAACATTGTTGTAGCGGCAAATGCGGGTGGGGCTTTCAGTCCGTTCGGCGACATTACTACCCTAATGGTTTGGCAAAAGGGCAAGGTTGAATTTTTCGAGTTTTTTGTCTTGTTTTTTCCGTCAGTCATCAATTGGTTGGTGCCGGCAGCCTTGATGCATTTTGGTTTGCCTGTGGATGCGCCACCAGCCGTCATGGAAAAACAACACATGAAGCCGGGTGCCTGGGGTGTCATGGTGTTGTTTGTGCTGACAATTGCCACGGCTGTTTCGTTTCGGAATTTCCTGGGACTGCCCCCTGCCCTTGGCATGATGCTCGGCCTTGGCTATCTGCAGATCTGGTCTTACTTCCTGCAACAGCGCGGCAGGCGCCGAAACAATTCGGATATGGTGCTGAATTCGTTCCATGAGATTGGCCGCGTCGAATGGGATACCATGCTGTTTTTTTTCGGCATCATCTTCGCGGTGGGCGGCTTGGGCGTCATGGGCTATCTGGCACTGGCCAGTCAATTTCTTTATACGGATTTGGGGCCGACAAATGCCAACATCATCATCGGTGCACTATCGGCCATTGTTGACAACATTCCCCTGATGTTTGCCGTCCTCACCATGGATCCGGAAATGAGTCATGGACAGTGGCTGCTGATCACACTGACAACAGGCACTGGCGGCAGCATGCTGTCCATTGGTTCAGCCGCTGGTGTTGCGCTGATGGGACTTGCCCATGGCAAGTACACATTTTCAAACCATCTGCAATGGACTTGGGCGGTGGCATTTGGCTATATCGCTGCAATATTCGCACATATGGTGATCAATGCGCCCCTCTTCTGAGAGCGATTCAAACTTAAAGCAGTTCATCGACCATGAGGCAACGGGCGGCATTGTGCTGGTGGGGGCCGCCATCCTCGCGATCTTTCTTGTAAATTTTGGATTGTCTGATGTTTATCAAGGGTTGCTTGATGAGCGGGTGAAAGCGGGCATTGGTGCCTTTGCCATCGACAAGTCAGTGCATCATTTCATCAACGACGGCCTGATGGCTGTGTTTTTTTTCCTCGTAGGACTTGAAATCAAACGCGAAGCAATAGAGGGCAATCTCGCTTCTGCCTCGCAGTTCATTTTGCCTGCAACCGCTGCCGTGGGCGGCATTATCGTTCCTTCGGGTTTCTACGCGTGGTTTAATTGGAACAGTCCCGAAACCATTGGGGGCTGGGCTATTCCAGCGGCAACCGACATTGCATTTGCCTTGGGAGCACTGGCACTGCTGGGGAAACGCGTTCCCCTGTCCTTGAAAATTTTTTTGCTGGCGCTTGCAACTTTTGATGATCTTGTAGCCATCATTATCATCGCTGTGTTTTATACTTCGCAATTGTCGCTGCTGGCACTTTTCAGTGCCGGATGCATCATCCTGCTCTTGGGCCTTCTCAACCGCGAGGGCATGGAGCGCACGGGCGTGTATATTCTCCTAGGTCTGGTCTTGTGGCTTTGTGTTCTCAAGTCTGGTGTTCACGCCACGCTCGCGGGTGTGGCACTTGGCCTGATCATTCCGTTGCGGCGAACGGACGGCACTTCACCTGTACACGAATTGGAACGTGCCATTCACCCCTATGTGAAATGGCTGATCCTGCCGCTGTTTGCCTTCGCCAATGCAGGTCTGCAGTTTGACGGCGTATCATGGCAAATGTTGCAAGAGCCGATTCCCGCCGGGATTATAACTGGTCTGGTTCTGGGCAAACCAATCGGGATCATTCTGACGACCGGATTGCTTGTAGTGTCAGGCCATGCCAAGCTGCCTGACAATGTCAAATGGCTCGACATGCTTGGTGTATCATGTCTGGCAGGCATAGGATTTACCATGAGTTTGTTCATCGGTTCGCTGTCATTTGCCAACGCCGATTTGGAAGCGCAGGTAAGAGTAGGCGTTGTGGTAGCATCAATGCTCTCGATGGGGCTTGGAGTGCTGATCCTTACGCTGCGACGAGCTTAACGCCGCGCGGCCTGGTCTGCCCAACGACCATTCTCATCGCGCTTTTGATAGACGATGGTGTGGCCCTCAGCTTTGAAGCGCTTCCAGAGTTCGCGGGCTTGTTGAAGTGCTGTCTCGTCATTGCCGTTAAACAAAAGGCAAGCACGTGCCAAACCATCCAAAGATATGGGGATTGCGCCATCGACAAAGAAGCGGAATGTCGCGGCGTTCGGATTGTCACTTGAAGCCGTGATGAAAATAGGCTGGTCCTGAGGATCAGGTTCACCGGGAATGCCGTGGGGAAGGAAAGCCACATCCTCGAAGGCCCAGAGGCCCTGGGAGATTTCTTTCACGCGTTCATTGTCAATGGTCTGAACGACCATGCGCAAATCGCGCTCAAGACCTCGCGCCAACAAACCAGGCAGCACTTTTTCGGCGGATTCCCTTTCGAGATGATAGAACCAGATATCAGCCATCATTTTTCGTAGTGGGTTGCGACGAGATGGTTGAGCAAGCGCACGCCCCAGCCTGATGCCCAGCCTTGGCTGATGGCAGTCTTGTTGGAATCCATGGCGGTTCCGGCAACGTCCAAATGGGCCCAAGGTACCTTGTTCACGAAACGTTGGAGGAATTGGGCTGCGGTAATTGCGCCAGCAAGCCGACCACCAATGTTTTTCATGTCTGCGACATCAGAATCGATCAGCTTGTCATACTGCGGCGTCAGCGGCATGCGCCAGACTTTTTCATCGGTCACCAATCCCGATGCATGGAGTCGCGCGGCAAGTTCGTCGTCGTTGGAGAATAGTCCTGCATGTTCTTTGCCCAAGGCCACCAGGATCGCACCTGTCAGGGTTGCCAAGTTGACCATGAATTTCGGCTTGAACTTGTCTTGAACATACCACAGCACGTCGGCCAACACGAGGCGGCCTTCGGCATCGGTGTTCAGAACGGCGATGGTTTGGCCGGACATGGATTTGACAATATCGCCTGGTCGCTGCGCCTTGCCATCAATGGCGTTTTCAACCACGCCAATGGCGCCCACGACATTCACTTTGGCTTTGCGTTTTGCCAGGGTGTGCATGAGCCCGACGACGCAAGCAGCGCCGCCCATATCACCTTTCATGTCTTCCATGCCGGCTGCGGGCTTGATCGAAACGCCACCCGTATCGAAGGTCACGCCTTTGCCAATGAAGGCAAGCGGCGGTTCGCCCTTCTTGCCGCCGTTCCAGCGCATGACAACCAAACGGGCTTCAAAGGGTGAGCCTTGGGCCACCCCCAACAGGGCATGCATGCCAAGCTTTTTCATTTGAAGTGGCGTGAGGATATCGAGTTTGATACCCAATTTGGCCAAGACCTTGGCGCGATTGGCAAACTCTGGCGGTGTCAGCACATTGGCAGGTTCATTCACCAGATCACGGGCCAGGTGATTGCCCTCGGCGACAGCGCGTTGCGCTTCAAAGGCTTTACGTGCTGCTGTAAACTCGCTGGTTTCAAATGTCAGCGCCGCAAGCACAGGCGCTACGTTGTTTTTTGTCTTGTAGGCGTCAAAACGGTAGCAGCGCAGCAGGGCACCCGAAGCCAATAAACTTGCGGCTTCCGCCGCATTGATTTTGTCTGTGGCAACTGGCATGGCGCAAATGGTTGCGGCCTTGGTTTTGGCTGCCAGAAGCAGTCCGGCGATCGTGCCGCCCAGATATTCAATGGTGTTGCGCGAAACATCCTCTGCCTTGCCAAACCCAACCAGAATCAAGCGGTCAATGTCGGGCATTGGTGCCACAAGCTCGAGGACTTGGTCTTTCTTGCCCTCGAAATTTCCGAGTTTCATGAGTTGGAGCAAATTCTTCATTGCCGCAAATGCCAGACTTGGGGGCGATTTTCCCCATTCGGCCACTGGTAAAACCCAGGTTCCCAATTTGGGCTGACTGGCACGTTGAAAGCTGATTTTCATGAAATGTTCCTGCTGTCTGTATCCTGAGATTCTCGGCACTTGTGAATTAGAATAGCTGGAGGTTGCGGCGCGGGCAATGACGTGGCCGCGATTATGCCATTAACTTCCTGTTTACCAAGCAACATTCGGCTGGCAAGCTTGCCTGAAATTCGACTCACTTGCGGCTTTGAACTGCAACGCTGCAACAGCAGTAATTATTGCCAAGGGGGTTTCGCAAGGCTGCGAATTCCGTTAATAAACTGTTACAAACTGTGATTGGTTGGGAACTCATATTGCAAGATACGAACCGGGAGGCGGCGGAAAAGACAGCGGAGCAAAAGCACAAGCTTTGGCACCGTGGCGTTTTTACTTTGTCTGCAGCAATCTTTGCTGTGTTTTTGCATGCAGGCCCTGCTGCTGCGCTTGAAGAAAAACCATTCATCAAACCCATCACAGACAAGCCTGCTGCTGGCACCGCCGCCGATTTTTCCGCTGACAAACTGACTTACGATCCGCGCACCAAACTTGCTGTCGCTACCGGAGCGGTTGTCATCACTTATGGCCCCTATACGCTGAACGCCACGCTGGTTTCATTCAACCAAGATACGGGAGCTTTCAAAGCCAATGGTTCGGTGGTTTTGCGCGAGCCGAATGGCAATATCATGCTTGCGGCATCGCTGGAATTGCACAACAAGTTTCGTGATGGCTTCGCCCGCCATTTGAAGGCCCTGTTGACCAATGATGTGACGATCACCTCGCGCTATGCCAAACGTATCGATGGACATATCACTGTCTTCGAGGATGCCCACTATACGGCTTGCAAAGGTTGCGAAACGAAATCGGGTGATCCGCTGTGGGAACTGGTTTCTGATCAGACCACCCATGACAGCGATACCAAGACGCTCTACCATGTGAAACCCCGGTTGAAGATCGGCGGCGTTACGGTTGCGGGTTTGCCCTATCTTGAACATGCTGATCCCAGCGTGAAGCGCCGCAGCGGCTGGCTGATTCCGGATATCAATTTTGGCCGCGAATATGGGGTTGGTCTGGTAGCACCTTATTTTTGGGCCATCGCGCCTGACAAGGATTTGACTTTCCGCCCGATGCTGACCTCCAAGCAAGGGCCGGTCGCCGATGTTGAGTATCGCCAGCGGACGGCGACGGGGATTTATAAAGTCCGGGGGTTTGGTGTTTTTGAGTTGTCGCCCAAAGCAACGGCTGAAGACAATCGCTGGCGCGGTGCCATCAAGACTGCCGGTGACTTCAAGCTGAACGACGACTGGGATTGGGGATGGAATGGTACGTTTGCCAGCGACCGCACGTTCCTCAGCGACTATGACTACGGCAGTGGGCAAATTTCCCAGAACGAGGTTTACCTGCGTGGGCTTTGGGGCCGGAACTATGTTTCAGCCCAGGCCCTGAATTTTTCTTCGCTGACAAATACGATCAGCAATGACACATTGCCGACAGCCCTGCCCTATGCCAGCGGTGAGCACTACCTGAACCAACAGATTTTGGGTGGTGACCTGCGCTTTAACTGGTCAGTCTACTCGCTGATGCGCGATGATCCAGGCTCACCTTTTACCGATGTGAACCACGGCACCAGCCAATCACGCGCCATGGCCAACATCAGCTGGAAATCGCGCTACATCGGTGATGGCGGTCAACTGATTACGCCTTTCGCCAACATGCGCAGTGATCTTTATGTTGGCAACAATGTGCCAGACCCCTTGTCGGTGGGTGGTTTGCGTGAAAAGGAATCTTTCTCCCGCGTGCTGCCTTCGGCGGGCGTTGATGTGCGCTGGCCGTTTATTGCGTCGCACGACTATGGTCAGAATGTTTTTTCGCCGGTGTTTCAATTCATTGCTGCGGGGGAAGAAAAGGATCGCAACCGCATTGGCAATGAAGACGCCATTACCTTGAATTTCGATCAATCCAGCCTGTTTCTGGAAGATCGTTTTACCGGACTTGACCGCTATGAAAGCGGGGTGCGCAGCAATGTAGGGTTCACGTATTCTTTCCTGGGGAGCAATGGCGGAAATCTTAAAGTCAGTGCCGGAGAGTCATTTCATATCGCAGGCAACAACAGTTTTGTAGATGGCTCCGGTCTTGACGGTAGCAGCTCCGATTTGGTTGGTGCGCTGAATTTCCAACCTTGGGACAATCTCAGCCTTTCCTATCAGGTCAGGGCCGAAGAAAACTTGTCGTCAATCAACCGCCAGGAAATTATGGGAAGCCTCACTTTTGACAGGTTTTCAGTCAATGCTGGCTATCTCGATATTGCTGCGGAACCTGCCTATGGTCGACTTCTGGACGAGAGATGGGCCGAAGCAGATGTTCGCGTTGGTTTGACTGATGGTTGGTATGCTTTTGGTGGCCTGCGCTATGATTTGGAAAACAGCTACTTCCTGTCGCAAACGGCTGGAGTGGAATTTGATTGTGACTGCATGAATTTCAAATTTGCCTATAGCGGTAAAAGAGATGACGGCGGATCAATGGATCATCGTGTGATGATGTCGATTGATCTTGCCACACTTGGCGGTACCAAAGTTTCTGCAGGATTCTGACGTGTCAAAATCACCACCGTATAGCCTTGCAAGTGTCCTGCTCGTCCTGTTGCCAATATTGTTTGCTGGCGCTGTGTCTGCTGGTGACCAAAAAGTGCTGGTCACCATCAACGACATGCCTTTGACTAGCTATGACGTTGAGCAACGTATCAATCTCTGGAAATTACTGGGCGAGAATCACGGAGGCGGTGAAGCTGCCCGCCGCTTTGCGCTCAATGAATTGATCGACGATCTTGCAGAGGTTGAGGAAGCCAAGAAATTTGGTGCGCAAGCCTCTGACAAGGAAATTGAAGTTCGGCTCGGCACTGTGGCCAAGGGACTCAAAACAGATTTGCCGGGTCTCAGGGGCAAGCTCAAGTCACAAGGCATCACGATCGGGGCCATGAAGCAGTATCTGGCGGGGCAGATTGCGTTCAGTCGGTTGGTAAATGGCAAGCAAAAGGAAAACTTCTCGGTTTCCAAAGTTGAAGTTGACAATAAACTTGCGTCCTACAAAGCGGAAATTGACGGCAAGCTGCGCAAGTTCATGAGCGACCCGCGGATGCAGCCGATTACGGTTTACGAACTTTTGGAAATCAACTTCCCCATTGATGGCGGTGCCGATGGCATTACCAATGAACTGCTGCAATCGCGGGCCATTGAGGCCAACCAGTATTTGCAACGCTTCAAGGGATGCAAATCGGCGCGCGCTGCGGCTTCCGGTATTTTCAACGTGCGGGTCGGCAAGATGATCGAGGCAGATGGCTCAAAACTGCCGAAACCCTTGCGTGCAGCATTGGGCAAAACAAAGGTTGGAACGGCAATCGGCCCGATGCGGGCAAACAATGGTCTGCAATTGCTGGCTTTTTGTGGTGTCCGAAAAATCCTCCCGCCAAAACCCGCCGTGGCTTATCCAACGCGAGCGCAGGTTGAGGGATCCTTGCAGAATGAACGCTACGCTTCCATTCAAGCCAAATACAAAGGCTTCTGGCGCAAAGGCCTTTTGATCGAGTATCGTGATCCGGCCTACGCGCCGTGAATTCGACAATTGCGAAACCAATGATTTTGACTCCGGGTGAACCGGGGGGTGTTGGTATCGAGATCACGCTAAAAGCCTGGCTTGCGCTGCGAGATCAACCCCGCTTGTCTTTCGCCTTGCTGGGCGATGCACAGCACGTTGCAAGTGTTGCCCAAACACTCAGCATGGCAGTGCCAGTTGCTGAAGTCCCATCGCTGGGTCGCGTGGCAGAGGTGTTTGGGGGAAGCTTGCCTGTCATTCATCACGCCCTCGCGGCGCCAGTTTCAGTGGGAGCATTTTCTGCTGCAACGGCACCGTGGGTCATGGAGATGATCGAAAAGGCTGCGGAGTTTTGTCTTCAAGGCAATGCTTCCGCCATGGTCACCAATCCGATCCAGAAGGAAGCGCTTTATGCCGCCGGCTTTGCCTATCAGGGCCATACGGATTTTCTGGCGGCTTTGACCCGACAACGGGGGCTGCCTGCTTCGGACGTCATGATGTTGGTAGGGGGCGGATTACGGGCGGTGCCTGTTACGGTACATATACCATTGAAAGACGTGCCTGCTGCCCTCACCATGGACGCCATCCTGACCCAAGCCCGTATTGTCCACGCGGCGCTGCAAGAAAAATTTGGCATTGCATCGCCTCGACTTGCCGTGACAGGTCTGAATCCGCATGCTGGTGAAAATGGCACCATGGGACGCGAAGAAATTGACGTTATCAGACCGGCAATCCACCAATTGAAAATGGAAGGCTTCGATATCAAAGGCCCCCTTCCCGCCGACACAGCGTTTTTTCCCGAGATGCGAAAGAGCTATGACGCCATCCTCTGCATGTATCATGACCAGGCCTTGATCCCGGTGAAGACTCTGGATTTCCATGGTGGAGTGAATGTCACTTTGGGTCTCCCCTTCATCCGCACATCTCCCGACCATGGCACGGCACTCAATCTGGCCGGAACTGGCAAGGCCCAATGCGATAGTCTTGTTGCTGCAATTTCGTTGGCGCAACAAATGTCCAGCACAGCGCAAACTTTGCGATGAGTGAACCCAGTAGTGATGACGGACTGCCGCCACTGCGCGAAGTCATCGAACAGCATCAACTTGCCGCCAAAAAATCGCTGGGACAAAATTTTCTGTTTGATTTGAATTTGACCCGGCGCATTGCCCGGGCAGCGGCGCCTCTACAGGATGCAACGATAGTTGAAATTGGGCCCGGACCCGGCGGCTTGACGCGCGCACTTTTGGCGGAGGGTGCCAAACATGTGATTGCCATCGAGCGGGACCCGCGTGCCATGCCGGCCCTGCAACAAATTGCCGAGCATTATCCCGGTCGATTGACCCTCATTGAAGGAGATGCCCTGCAAACCGACTGGCGAAACCTTGTCTCGGGACCTGCGCGGATTGTTGCGAACCTGCCCTATAATGTTGGCACCCAGCTTTTGATCGGGTGGCTGTCGCTTGAACCATGGCCACCGGTTTTTGACAGCTTTACCTTGATGTTCCAAAAAGAAGTGGCATTGCGGATTGCGGCGCATTCTGACACTTCAGATTTCGGCAGGCTTTCAGTTCTGGCCCAGTGGCGCTGCGAGGCGCGGCGGCTTTTTGATGTCAATCGCAGTGCCTTCACCCCTCCGCCAAAGATAACGTCCAGCATTGTGCAACTCGTGCCGCGCGACAAAATCGAAATCCCCTGCCCGGTGAATGCCCTGGAAAAAATCACGGCAGCGGGATTCGGCCAACGCCGCAAGATGTTGCGCTCCAGCCTCAAATCGGTTTTTGAAAATCCGGAACGCGTGTTGAATGAACTTGGCATTGATCCCACCAAGCGGGCCGAACAATTGCAGGTTTCAGAATTTGCCCGGCTGGCGCTGAAATTGGACTCCAAATAGACTGTTGAAAAAGCCCGTTTCTTACTGCGGCGCACGCTTCGAGGCTCGCAAGAGCTCGCACCTCAGCGTGAGGTTGAGTTGATGTACGTCTTCAGGATGAAGTTGAGTTATTCTACTCCCTCATGTTCAGGGCGGGGTTGAGTTGATGTACGTCTTCAAGATGAACTTGAGTTATTCTACTCCCTCATGCTGAGGTGCGAGTTCTTGCGAGCCTCGAAGCATGCGCCGCAGAACAATTCTCTACATATTTTTACAGTTCTTTCGTCAGCTCACGGACGAATTGGGCGAGGCCCAGTTGCCGGCGGCGGCGCAGGCGTTCGGCTGTCAATATGGCCATGACCTGCTGGTGGGCCACGTCGATTACATCATTGACGATGACATAATCATATTCCGGCCAATGGCTGATTTCATGGGCGGCCTCAGCCATGCGCTTGGCAATCACAGTGCTTGAATCCTGGGCGCGGGCGATCAGGCGTTGGCGCAAGGTGTCAGGTGTCGGCGGCAAAATGAACAGGCGGACCAGATCTTCCTTCATGGCCTGGGCCAGTTGCTGGGTGCCTTGCCAATCTATATCAAAAAGCACGTCACGCCCCTGCTGAATGGCATCTTCAACCGGTTTTTTTGGCGTGCCATAGGAATTGCCGAAGACCGTGGCCCATTCCAACAGCTCGCCCGCTTCCACCATCTTCTCATATCGCTCAGACGAAATGAAAAAATAGTCTTTGCCTTCCAATTCACCTGGCCTTGGTTTTCGCGTGGTGACTGACACCGACATGGTTATGTTTTTGTCGGCTGCCAAGAGCATTCGGGACAGCGTGGTTTTTCCCGCTCCGGAAGGCGAGGACACGACAAACAACAAGCCGCGACG
>JANONM010000327.1:0-7811 GCA_031420855.1 Hyphomicrobiales bacterium | reverse complement strand
CATCGCGGGCGGATTTGTTCAGCAGGGCAATGCGGGCACCTGTACCTGCGGCATTTCCTGCACTTTGAACTTTCGACAAGTTGCAATCCGGAATGAGGCCCAGCACCATGGCGTATTTCATGTCGATGTGGGAACCGAAAGCTCCCGCCAGCCGGATTTTGTCGACATGGGTGATTTCGAGTTTGTCCATCAACAATTGCACGCCTGCATAGAGCGCGGCCTTGGCCATCTGGATGGCGCGCACATCATTCTGGGTCACCCGAATCAGGGGTTCATTGGATTGATCAGCAGGCTGACGAATGACGTAGTTGAATGTGCGCTTGTAGGGTTCGATGCGGGGGCTGAGCCCTGCAAGTGCACCGTCCACCAAACCGTCCTGGCTGATAATGCCTGAAAGATACATTTCAGCAATGGCTTCAATGACGCCGGAGCCGCAAATCCCCGTGACTCCTGTTTGTGCGATGGCCACTTCGAAGCCAGGCTCATCAGACCACAAGTCACAGCCGATGACTTTGTAGCGCGGCTCCAGGGTTGTGGCATCAATGCGAAGGCGCTCGATGGCGCCGGGGGCTGCCCGCTGGCCACAGGAAATTTGTGCGCCTTCAAAAGCTGGCCCTGTGGGCGAAGAGCAGGCCAGCAAGCGGTCTTTGGTGCCCAGCACAATTTCCGCATTGGTGCCGACATCAACACACAACATGAACTCTTCTGACTCATGCGGCGCTTCCGAGAGCACCATGCCCGCCGCATCAGCCCCCACATGCCCTGCGATGCAAGGCAGCACATAAACATAAGCGCCAGCATTAAGTTTGAAATCCATTTCCTTGGCCAGGAAAGTCAGGGGCAGTCCTGTGGTCAGGGCGAAAGGCGCACCGCCCAGTTCCGTGGGGTCCACACCGAGGAACAGGTGATGCATGACGGGATTTCCCACCAGCACCACCTCCAAAATATCCGTACACGGAACATTGGCCAGACCCGCCACTTCCTCCGCCAACTGTTGCAGGGCAGCCCGGATGGCTGTGGTCATTTCGACATCGCCGCCGGGATTCATCATGACATAGGAAACCCGGCTCATCAGGTCTTCACCGAAGCGGATTTGCGGGTTCATCAGGCCCGCCGACGAAATGACTTCGCCTGTCGAGAGATTGGTGAGATGTGCCGCAATGGTGGTGGAACCAACATCGATGGCGAGTCCGAAAATCGAATCGTGAAAGCCCGACCAAATCGCCACAAGCCGATTGCCACCGCCGGGTGCACGCGAATACACCGCACAGGTGATTTTCCATTCTCCCTTGCGCAAGGCCTTTTGCAAGCCGGCGAGAATATGGAACTCGCAAGTTACATCCTCAATGTCCCATTGGCTTTTCAGCGCCGCGTAAACCCGCTCCAAATCCGATGAAGGCTTGTGCATGTCAGGCTCTTCAACTTCGATGTAGAAAAGCTTGGTGGCGGGATCAAGTTCGATGGCGCGGGTGTCGGCTTCCTTGCGCACCACCTGCTTGTGCACCTGTGATTCTGGTGGAACATCGATGACGAGATCGCCCTGGATTCTAGTCTGGCACGAGAGGCGACGTCCTGCAGCAAGGCCGCGGATTTTATCATAACGCACTTCGACCTGGGATAACTCGGTTACGTGGTCAGCGGCGGAAGTGATACCATGCTTGGCAAATTCGCCAATCCCGATGTTGATCTGGCAGCGCCCACAAATGGCGCGGCCGCCACAGACCGAGTCGATATCAACACCAAGTTGGCGTGCTGCCGTCAGCACCGGTGTGCCCACGGCAAAACGTCCACGCTTGCCGGAAGGGGTGAAAACAATGAGGGGATTCTGCTCGGTCATGATGGCGTTCTATACGCAAAACCCGGTTGCCGGAACGGGACAAATGCGACATGATTTTGGGCATGACACAAATCCCGGACCGCAGCGAGACGGCGAGGGACCGCGTTTTCAGATTTCCAGCAAGCTGTCCAACAGCGGTGTCAGCGCCACAAAGTGATCCATTACCTTCGACGTTTCGGCCTTCAATGTATTTTGATCGAGCTTGAAGTGGCCTTCAAAAAGCGTAACCGGGCCTTTGGGGTAGGACCAGTTTGGCAATCCGGCCAGTTCGTCCTTTGCCTGTGCGCGGAAGCTGCGGGCGAATTCGCGGGCGGCGAAGGCTTGGCCTTTGATGGCGCGCAGTTTCATGGCGCGGAGATTATAACGGACGATGCCTTGCGCCTCGCATTCGACGTCGACCCAGACACTAAAAAACAGGCCGTTTGTGTTCAGAAGTTCTTCGGGTCTGTCGGTGGTCCATTCGGGCTTCATCAGCTTGAGAATGGCAGCGCCGAGGCCTTCGCCTGACTTGAAGACAAGGCCGTGGCGGGTTTGGAATTCTGCCGCAGGCTCTTGCTTGAGGGTGTTGAAGACATTGAGGTAATTTTGCATGTCGGGTGTCTACGCTTCATGCAGTGCACCTTGCAAGCTTGAGATTTCGCTGGTTGAATGGCCGTGGTGAAGGGGGTGACGAATTGGGAGTGTGTCCTGTGCGCCTCATGCTGAGTTTGCTTTTGTGTTTCAGCTTGGTTTGCCCTGCCGTGGCAACGCCGCGTCATGATGTGCTGTTTGATGTGACGTTTGACATGGATCACGCGGGCACAGGGGACCGGGCGGTGCTGGTGTTGGTGGGGCCGGACCGGACTGATTTCAGCGAAGGGACCAAAGAGGTCTATCTGCTGGGCAAAGGCGAACGCGCGGACCTGTTGATTTACCTCAACCATGGCGACGGGCCATTGGACTTCACGAAGCCGCCTGCGCTGCGCAAGAAAAATCTGATCAGCCCGGATGAACTTGCCTTTGTCATGCCACTGGCGGTGAACCAGAAGGGCTCGTTGAATGTCGTGTCGTCAAATGGTTTTGGCAATACCTTCAATACGACGCATTGGCGGACTGGACAATGGCCAATCATCCTGTGGTTTGTGAAGAATAGGAGGATGCCATGATGTATCGCTTTGTCTGTGGGCTGTTGTTTTTTCTCAACTTCATGCCATCAGCAGAAGCCCAGATAAAACGCGAAGCCTTGTTTGATGTGACACTGGACATGGATGCTGATGGAAAGCCAGACCGGGCTGTGCTGGTGCTGGTGGGGCCGGGCAGGGACACGACGTGGGATTTGTCGCGTGGCCATTATCCCTTGTCTGAAGGCGAAACAGCCGATCTCGCGATTTATCTGGGTGGGGGAAGTGAACCGATCGACATCAGCAGGCCGCCAACGATTCTGAAGCAGAACATCATTGACCGGGAATATGCGGCTTGGGTGCAGTCGCTTGAGGTTGTGAATACGCGTTCGCTCAAAGTGGGGTGGAACTATCAGCCAGGATCGACGAATGACCTTGACGAAAGGCTGACGATTGTCTGGCACAATGGCAAGTTCCTCGTCGTTGGCCTTGACACGTATTGGGAAAACAATGGTCTTAATGGCAATTGCCAACTCAACCTGGCAACAGGCCAGGGCAGCAAGGCTAAGGGTGAATTTCCGGCACCCAAGCCGACGTTCACGGCGAAGGTAAAGCCGGTGCCGTTGGAAAAGTGGAGTGAGATGACTTGGCCCACCCAATGCGATCAGAACGCGGAGTAGTTTCAGCGCCTCCGCCGTGCCTCACGTGCCGCACGGCGGGCTTCGATGTCTTCGTTGGAAGATTGAAGGCCCGCGGCCTGTGCAGCGGCGGAAGGGCCTGCCGTCATTTCGCGAAATTTGTTGGTCCAGAATTTGCAATGGGCATCGGTGCCGTTCAGCACATTGGCCCCGAAAATTGCGTGCATGTCTTCGTCGTGCAGCGGATTCATGATCGCCGATGTCATGCCGTGACTAGCAGCCATGGCGAGGAAGTAACCCGTCAATGCGCGTCGGTTTGGCATGCCAAAGGAAACATTCGATGCGCCACACGTCGTGTTGACTTTCAACTCTTCGCGCAAACGGCGAACCAGCCGGAACACCTGCTGGCCCGCTGTGCCCATGGCACCAATCGGCATGACGAGGGGATCAACCACAATGTCGTGGCTTTTGATGCCAAAGTCGGCAGCCCGCTCGACGATTTTTTTGGCAACTGCAAAACGCACATCAGGATCTTCGGAAATACCCGTTTCATCATTTGAGATGGCAACCACAGGCACATTGTATTTTGCCACCAGCGGTAAAATCGCTTCCAGCTTTTCTTCTTCGCCCGTTACAGAATTCACCAGCGGCCGACCAACCGCAGTTTCCAGGCCGATCTTCAAAGCGGACGTAACGGAAGAATCAATGCAAAGTGGCAAGTCACAAATCGACATGACAATTTCCAGAGTCTGCTTCATCAACGGCGGTTCAGATTCGTTTGGGTTCACAGCGGTGACCCCGGCATTGACGTCCAGTATATGCGCACCGGCAGCAATTTGCGCCAAGGCATCCCTGATCACGGTTTCAAAATTGCCAGCCTGCATTTCGGCGGCGAGCTTCTTGCGGCCCGTAGGGTTGATCCGTTCACCGATCACAGTGAAAGGCTTGTCAAAACCGATGATATGGGTGCGGGTGGCGGATTGGACGAGGGTGTGCGTCATGACGGGTTTCGGCCTCCATTGCCGATCATTAGTTTAATCACGTCGGGCGTGAATCTCGCTTCGAATTCGGCTTTCGCCTTGTCAGCTTCCATGACCATTTCATCCGACACGGCAATTGGTGCGCCGCGCCGCCAATCGGCAAGATAATCATCCGTGTTGGTGGCACCACTGCGCATGGCCGCCATATCGATGGCTTCCATAAAGCGGTTGTCGAGCATGCGCTTTTCTTCCTTGCGACCGATTTTCACGGAAACTGCAGACGGGATATCGCGCCAGTAAGTGATGATGAGATTAGCCATTGTCGCCTTATGCCAGAGGCAGAAAACGACCGATAGTAAAAAAACGACAGGGCTGCACGTTCGTTCGGCAGCCCTGCACCATTACAGTTGCTGGAAACTGATCAGCCGACAGCCTTCGGCTTGAAGACAAATCCATAAATCACCAGCACCAGAATGGCACCGATGATCGAAGCGATCCAGCCAGCGCTTTCGCCTGCTGAATAAAAACCAAGGGCTTGCCCCAGGAACTGGCCGACGAACGAACCGACAATGCCCAATATGGCAGTAAGGATGAACCCCTGCGGTTCATTTTTGCCGGGCATGATGAATTTGGCGATGACACCGACGACAATGCCGCCGATGATGGTTCCGAGAATGCTGAGCATGAATGCCTCCGTTTTGAATTGCCCCGGCATAAGTTTTGCGGCGAAGCAATTCCGTCCCCGCTGCAATCCGAGTCGAAAACCAATAACACTTCCAGCCAAGTTTTCGCAATGCCTTGCATTTGCCCGAAACTAACCCAATATGAGCCACAGCATAAAAGCCAATGACGCCAGCAGGAGAATACAATGGCCAGTTCCAGCACCATGATGAAGGCACTTTTGGGCCTCGCTGCAGTTGCAGCCTTTCAACACCGCGGCAAGATCACGGATTTTGTGAAAAACATGGGCGGCCAATCGGGTGGCCAAGCCGACACAAACGCCGACAATCCCGCAGGAGGCCTTGGCGGCCTGATTGATTCCTTCAAGAAATCAGGACTTGGCAAACAGGCCGACAGCTGGGTGTCCACTGGTCCCAACGAATCGGTAACCCCGGCACAAGTGGAGCAGGGTGTTGGTGGCGACATGCTGGATCAACTCGCCGCGCAAACCGGCCTTTCCCGCGATGAATTGGCCAAACGCCTTGCATCAGTATTGCCAGGTCTGGTTGACGGCATGACACCAAATGGCAACGTGCCGAACTAACAGTCCCAGCCCTCTCCGGCTTGCAGGAGAGGGCCAACTGTTTACGCGCCGAAGAAGGTGCGCGACATGACGGCAATAATCGTCGTGAGTGAACGCACAGCTTCCAGCGACACATTCTGTCCCGTAAAACTTCCCGTTGCATCTATTTCAGTGGCCAGCTTGTCTGTGACCCCATCAACTTCCACATTCACATAGCCGCTTTCCTTCATGATGATCTGGCCTGAAATGCCGTCGGCCACAGCAAAAGCGTCGGCATCCCCTTCAGGAGCTGCAAACAAGGCATCATCTGATCCTGCATCAGCCGATGGCAGTGTCAACGTCAGATCATATTGGTGCTGGTTGCCAACATTGGGTGTTACTGTGAAGGGCATGTTGCCTTTTAACGGAAATTCCTTGCCGCCACATTTGGCTTTCAGGTCCATGAACCACGATTGTGTCTGGTAGGAATAAACCATGTCACCATTCCAGACGCAGCCCTTGTCCGAAGGCAGACCGGCAGAAGGCACCGTAAGGTTGTTGAGTTGCACCGTGTCTACGCGCTCATCAATCAGTCCGGTTTCCTTTTTCTTGATTTGCTTCAAGATTGTGTCCCGCAACAAACTGGCACCGGAACTTGGCACGTCGGGCTTCAGCATCATGGTGCCGGCAAAACGGTCGTTGGACGCTGGAACTTTACCCACGGCCAGATAATTCAAGGCCATCGTCGAGCCGTCGGTAAAGCCGTCGGTCTTCACCACCCAGCCACCCGAATATTGTGTGCGTTGCAGCTTCTGGCCATTGTTGGGGTTGACCAGCGCACCATTGCCAGCAACGGCACAGGACTCAGCTTGTCCGGAAACGAAGCCCGCCGTTGCTGATTGGCAGGTGATATTCAGGGTCGTTTCAATTTTCTTGTCGGCAAGGTTCACCGTAAAACTGTCCTTCAGGGACTTGTCGCGCAGTGACTGCATGGAGGCCTTCATGGTGAAGGTCAGTGTCTCAGCCGCAGCTGCTGGCAAGCCAGTCATGACAAACAACAACAAGGCGAGGCTGGAAGTTTTCATGGTCAATCGTTCCTTTTCGTTTTCAAAAAAGTGAAACGGAAGTTGCCTCCCGTGCGCCCCCGCGCCGAGTAAACGGATTTTGTCCCAGAACGGAGCAATATGCAATGGCAATCAGCCGATCACGCCAGATGCGCGAAGTGCGGCCAATGATGCGTCGTCAATTTTCAGGATATCTCGCAAAACACCATCCGTGTCTTGCCCCAATTGCGGTGGTGGACGGTCATAGGCAACAGGTGATGCGGAAAATCCAATCGGATTGGCAACACCGGGTATTTGCACGCCGTCATGCCGCGTCAAGCCCAGCTGCAACCCCCGCGCCAGCACCTGCGGGTTTTCGAAAACCTGGTCAATGCTGTTGATCGATCCACACGGCACAGCAGCCAATTCCAGTGCAGCCAGCCACTCAGCGGTTGTCCTTGCCTTCATGAGGGTTGCGAGAAGTGGAACGAGGTGTTGGCGGTTTTCAACACGTGACCGGTTGGTTTTGAACTTGTCGTCGTGCGCCAGGTGTTGCGCACCGATGACGCCACAAAACTCCGCATACTGACGATCATTGCCGACGGCAATGATGATGTGCCCATCTGCTGATTCAAAAGTCTGATACGGCACAATATTTGGATGCGCATTGCCAAGTCGCTGCGGCACCTTTCCGCCAACCAGATAGTTCAGGGCCTGATTGGCCAGCACCGCCACTTGCGAGTCCAGCAACGAAATATCGATGTGCTGTCCCAATCCGGTTTTTTCCCGGTGCAGCAATGCTGCCTGGATTCCGATCACAGCATGCAGCCCAGCAAAGATATCAGAAAACGCCACGCCCATTTTCATCGGCTGTCCCTCCGGTTCACCAGTAATCGACATCACACCGGCCATGCCCTGGATCATGAAATCATAGCCCGCCCGATTGGCGTAGGGGCCGGTTTGGCCAAAGCCGGTGATTGAGCAGTAGATC
>JANONM010000326.1:0-1847 GCA_031420855.1 Hyphomicrobiales bacterium | reverse complement strand
TCATTGAACCCAATGATCCGGTCTGGCCGCGCCTCAACGTCCTGGCGTTAGCTGCCAAAGCTGATCCCAGCCAATGGCTTGGCATGGAAGACATTTATGGCGATGTGGCCAAATCGGAAATTTTCCGCAGTGCCTTTACAGGCTGGTTGAACCGGTTGTGGGCCGATGGTGTGGAAGCAACATTGAAGGCCTATGTGGCTGGCCGCATTGGCTGATAAAACCGTCGGGGCCAGTTTTCCTTAAACTAACTTGGCCTTGCAGCGGCATTGGCATCATGCTTTGTGGGCCAGGTCCAAAGGAGTTTGAAAGCCATGAAAATTGCACTGGGCGCCGATAGCGCTGGAAAGCCGCTTGTTGATATCATTGAAGCCCATCTCAGGGCCAAGGGCGAGCATGTCGTCACCAACATGAGTGAAAGCGGTTTCTACGCTGACCTGTCGGGCAAGGTGGCAAATGCTGTGAAGAGTGGCGAACATGACCGCGCCATTCTGTGTTGCGGGACAGGTATCGGCGTGTGCATTGCCGCCAACAAGGTGCCCGGTGTTCGCGCGGCCTTGACCCACGACACTTATTCCGCAGGCAAAGCTGCCACCTCCAACAATGCGCAAATCATCACCATGGGTGCACGGGTAATTGGTCCGGAATTGGCCAAGGCGATTGTCGATATGTGGCTTGCTTCTGAATTCGATCCAAAGGGCGCTTCTGCTTCAAACGTTGAAGCTGTCAACAGGCTTGATGGTACTTGCTGAGAGGCATCTGGTCAAATCCGCTGTGTTGTGGTTGAGTGTTGCTGCCACAACAACAACAATAGCGGAGGACCACCATGGCAACAAAAGCCAAGAAGGCAGTAAAGGCGAAAGCCAAAGCAAAACCCATCTCTCTCCATCCCCTGATCAACAAGGGCGTTTTCGGCAAAGCCAAAAAGAATTTCGCCGGCGGAACGCTGAGCTGCAACTGTTCCAGCAATCCCGTCGTCGTGGAAATCAAGGGGCAGACGGCCCACAACCACGCCTGTGGTTGCAGCAAGTGCTGGAAGCCTGCTGGCGCTTCATTCTCCATCGTCGCGGTGGCGGGCCGCGACAATGTCAGCGTCAAGGCCAATGGCGACAAGCTGAAAGTTGTCGATAACAAAGCCACCATTCAACGCCACGCCTGTTCAGAATGCGGCACGCACATGTTTGGTCGTGTCGAAAACACCAAGCATGGTTTTTATGGACTTGATTTCATCCATACGGAACTCTCGAAGGACAAGGGCTGGTCGCCGCCGGAATTTGCGGCTTTCGTTTCTTCCATCATCGAAACGGGGGCTGATCCCGCCAGCATGAAGGCGGTGCGGGCCCGTCTCAAGAAGGTCGGCTTGCAACCCTATGATTGCCTGTCGCCACCGCTGATGGATTATCTGGCAGGCCATGCCGCCAAGCAGTCTGGGGCTGGTAAATCCTAGAAATTGTCATGGCGCGGGCAGCTTAAAGGCAGCCCGCGCTTTTCTGTCATTTCAATCCCGGAGTATACAATCATGAAAACCCGCGCCGCCGTAGCTTTTGCAGCTGGGAAACCACTTGAAGTTGTTGAAGTTGAGCTTGAAGGACCTCGTGCGGGTGAGGTTTTGGTTGAGATCAAGGCCACAGGTGTTTGTCATACCGACGAATTCACGATTTCGGGGGCGGACCCTGAAGGCTTGTTTCCAGCGATCATGGGCCACGAGGGGGCGGGCATTGTGCGTGAGGTCGGGGCAGGTGTTACCTCGCTGAAAGTCGGTGATCACGTCATCCCACTTTACACGCCGGAGTGCCGGGAGTGTGAGTATTGCCTCAATCCCAAAACCAATCTCTGCCAGAAAATCCGGG
>JANONM010000325.1:0-1800 GCA_031420855.1 Hyphomicrobiales bacterium | reverse complement strand
TTTGAGCCTTGTTCCAATTTGGCGCTGATGCTGCTGACGGCCAGTTGCTGCATGTTGATTGGCGTTTGCTGATGATCTTGCGAACCATCGTTGAACAGAAAGGCCTCGCGAGTGCGCAAGCGGTTTTGAACATGAGTCAATCCAGTGTTTCAGCGAGTCTAAGCGAGTTGGAAGACCGGTTGGGTTTGCGGCTTTGCAATCGTGGACGCTCAGGCTTTGCGCTGACGGAGGCGGGCCGCATTGTTTACGAAGCAACCCATGACTTGTTTGATGCTGTGGGCCGGTTCAGTGCCAGTGCGGCAGCCATATCGGATGCGACGCGGGGCATACTGCGCATCGGTGCTGTAGATGCCGTGGCCACAAATTCGCAATTGCCGTTGGCATCGGCACTTCGGCGATTCAAGTCATTCGCAAAAAATGTTCTCGTCGACTTCCTGAATGCTGGTTTGGAAGACTTGGAAACACAGGTATTGCAGGGCAAGCGTGACGTGGTGATGGGACCCTATTCCGAACGTTGCGCGACACTCTCCTACGTGCCCTTACACCGGGAAAGACATTCTGAATGGCCACGCCTTTGTCTCGCGGCGTTATCTCCACAGCTCAGACATTGTGCGTGTCGGACTGTCGGCCCCCCATGCCGTCGTCGATACCATGGAGGCGCAACTGATTCTGATCCAGTTAAATACGGTGACACTCCACTTGCTTATGCTGCCCGGTTCTGAAGAAGTGGGGAAATTGGTTCAGGCACCCCTCCCCCCATCGGGCAAGGCTATACGATGCACACATCTTTTTTGGCTGCTTAAAAACGACTCAACTTCAATGGCTTGGCAACATCCGGGCCATTGAAAATTGTGCGTGAATCAAGCGCAAAATGATCGCTTTTTCCCTGTGTTTCAAATATATCCTTGAAAAGGCTCAGAAAGAAGTGTGCATCGGATAGTTCGGGCAGGGGCAGGGGTGGGGCGGTTGCCACTGTTCATCTATTTAATGCACTGTCACCGTAATACACCGTAATACCAGTCTGATGACCCGCTCGACTGTGATGGACCGGAAATTTAAAGCATTGAAAACACTTTGCTCTTATGGTTTCTTTGCAGCGCTGGACAAACCTTGCGTGTTGCGTTTTAAGGTTCTTGCTTTGCCGAATTTCTCCCCCTATACAGCGCTCACCGCAAATAGAGTGGGTGGTTAGCTCAGCGGTAGAGCACTACCTTGACATGGTAGGGGTCACAGGTTCGATCCCTGTACCACCCACCATTTTCATTCATGTTATTCAATATTTAGTCGACGTTCGCAAGTGCGAGACAGCAAAAATTGGCATCTTGTGGCGGAGGCGTGGCGGAAACTTTGAAAAAATGACTGCGCAAACGGCTCCGTTTACGAGATAAATTCAGCGTGCGATAGTGGTTCAATTGATCGATGGGCTGGTTATGCTGCTTTGGATTTCAGACCGGCCAGCGCGTGCGGTTTCTTGAGCGCCGTTGATACGAGATCCCGCTTCGTGAGCGCATCACGTTTTTCGATTATAATGCAAGTGGCTTGGCTTGCCTTTAGGTTCTGTTGACATTCACTTTATCCACTACATCACTGACACGAGTGAAACGAACGCCATGTAATTTCTGCCTCGCTTTGCATATCGTGTTGCCACAGCGCGGTAGCGTTTGATTTTGTTGAAGAACCGTTCGACGAGATTGCGTTCGCGATAGAGTGCGAAGTCGCAAAGCCGCTGAATAATCCTGTTGGCTTTTGGTGGAATAACGACGATTGCGCCTTTGTCGGTGATGAGTTGTACAATGGCAT
>JANONM010000324.1:0-5403 GCA_031420855.1 Hyphomicrobiales bacterium | reverse complement strand
GGCCAAAGCCACGGCTTGGGCGCCCATGGCCTTTCGGGTTGCTTCGGTGAGAAGCGGCGAAGGCGCTTCTTCAATGACTTTCTGGTTGCGGCGCTGGATGGAACATTCGCGTTCACCGAGGTGGATGACATTGCCGTGTTTGTCGCCCAAGACCTGAATTTCGATATGACGGGGATTGGTGATGAATTTTTCGATGAACAGGCGATCATCACCGAAGGATGATTGGGCCTCGGCGCGTGCCATGGCAAAACCCTCGCGGCATTCCTTGTCGGAATGGGCAATGCGCATGCCCTTGCCGCCGCCCCCCGCCGAGGCCTTGATCATCACAGGATAGCCGATGGTTGCCGCAATGCGCACGGCATCGTCGGGGTCGGCTATGACGCCGAGATCTCCAGGCACCGTTGACACGCCAGCCGCCGCGGCAGCTTTCTTGGATGCAATCTTGTCGCCCATGGCCTCGATGGCAGCGGGGTTGGGGCCGATGAAAACGATGCCCGCTTGCGCCAATGCCGTGGCAAAGGCAGCGCGTTCCGAAAGAAACCCGTAACCGGGGTGCACGGCTTCAGCACCTGTGGCTTTGCAGGCCGCAATGATTTTTTCGATACTGAGATAGGAATCCTGGGCTGGCGGTGGACCAATCAAAACCGCTTCATCGGCCATTTCCACATGCAGAGACCGGGCATCGGCTTCCGAATACACGGCAACCGTCTGGATACCCATGCGCCGCGCGGTCTTCATGACGCGGCAGGCAATTTCGCCGCGGTTGGCGATGAGGATTTTTTTGAACATGGGTCTTGCTCACTGTTGACGGCCAAGGAGGGTTTTCTAGCCTTGATTCAAGGCATACAGCAATGCTTGTGCAAATGGGTTTCATTCGGGCTTTAAATGGGATATGGCCCGCGCCATGACCATTCAATCGTCCATTCATGTGCCAAAAGTCGGGCTTGTCCAATTGGGATGCCCCAAGAACCTTGTGGATTCCGAACGTATTCTCACACAGCTCCGGGCGGAGGGTTATGTGGTTGCACCAGGCTATGATGATGCCGATGTGGTGATTGTCAACACCTGCGGATTTCTGGATTCTGCCAAGGCCGAAAGCCTTGCTGCCATCGGTGAAGCCATGCAGGAAAATGGCCGGGTCATCGTCACGGGCTGCTATGGCATTGAGGCTGAAGCCATTCAAAAGGCCCATCCCGGTGTTTTGGCCATCACCGGCCCGCATCAATATGAAGCTGTCGTTGGTGCCGTGCACAAGGCCTTGCCACCCCTGCATGATCCCAAAATGGATCTGGTGCCGCCCCAGGGACTGCATCTCACGCCGAAGCATTATGCCTATCTAAAAATTTCCGAGGGCTGCAACAACCGCTGCACGTTTTGTATCATTCCGTCGATCCGGGGCGATCTGGTATCGCGTCCCGCCGCTGCCGTCTTGTATGAAGCCGAACGGCTGGTGAAGGCGGGTGTCAAGGAACTGCTGGTAATTTCGCAGGATACATCGGCCTATGGTGTTGATGTGAAATATGCGGCTTCACCTTATCGGGGACGGCAGGTGAAAGCCAAATTCTACGACCTCGCCAAGGAATTGGGCGATCTCGGCGCATGGGTGCGGATGCATTATGTTTACCCCTATCCCCACGTCGATGATGTGATCGAGCTGATGGCTGATGGCAAGATTTTGCCCTATCTCGATATTCCGTTCCAGCACGCTTCGCCCTCGGTTCTCAAATCCATGCGGCGTCCTGCCAATCAGGAAAAGGTTCTGGACCGTCTGGCCAAGTGGCGGAAGATTTGCCCCGATATCGCAATTCGCTCCACCTTCATCGTCGGCTTTCCCGGTGAGACCGAGGCCGATTTTGACATGCTGTTGCAGTGGATGAAGGAAGCACGGATTGAGCGGGCGGGTTGTTTCAAATATGAGCCAGTGTCGGGTGCCACTTCGAATGATCTGGGCCTGCCGCAGGTTCCTGATGAGGTGAAAGCCGAGCGCTATGGCCGCTTCATGGAACTGCAGCAGCAGATTTCAGCCGAGATTTTGCAGGGAAAAGTTGGCCGTGAAATCAATGTGTTGGTCGATGAAATTGACATGGAGAATGAAGAAGCGGTTGCCCGTTCACCTTGGGACGCGCCGGAGATTGATGGCAATGTGTTCATTCCCGGTGCCACTGATTTGAAGTCTGGCGATATGGTGCGTGTGCGGATTGTTGAAGCCGAGGAATATGATCTGGTGGCCGAGCGGATCTAGACCGTCAACTGACTCACCGCCACTGCTTGACTTCAATTCAGAGCTGTGTGCATCAGAGGTGAGATACCATCGGCAGGGCCGGAGAACCATCTCAAATCACCGCCCCCTCACATAACCAACCGCAACCCAGCCACACAGCCAACCCCGACAAGAATTGTCACCAGCAATGGCAGGCGCAACAACGCCGATGCCAGTGTGACAGCACCTGCAACCATCTCAATCGGCCCCTGCAAAAACACGGCGGGCGCGATCACGGCGGTCAAAATGGCTGGCGGAACGGCATCCAGTGCGGCTTTGGTGCGTCCGGTGATTGTCACGTTGCGCAACAACCAGTATCCCGCAAGCCGCGTGCCATAGGTCGCAAGGCCCGCAAGGATAATGATGATGAGTGTCGTGGAATGAACGGTCATGCCGTCTCTTCCTTGTAAAGCATCCCCGCAACAACCATGCCCGCCACGCCGCCAAGCAGAATATACCACGCCCCGCCGATCCACAGCTTTGCCGCAACAGCAGCAGCCGCACTGGCCACCAGAATGGCCCCGGTGCGCGGTCCCTTCCAGAAACCCGCCAGCACGGCAATGAACATGGCGGCAAAGGCGAAATCCAGTCCAATGGCTTTGCTGTCGCCAAATGTCTGCCCCACATAGGCACCCAGCAAAGAAAAGCTGGCCCACACGGGCCACAGGGGCGCTGCCACGCCAAAGAAATAGGCGGGCGTAATCGGCTTGCTCAAAGCCCGTCGTTCAATCATCGCCCATGCTTCATCGGTGAGCCAGAACAGCAGAACACTTGCCATCGGCTTCGAGAATGACGCAAGGTGACGCGATACCGAAGCCGACATCAGCACATGGCGCAATCCCACGGTTGCCAATGTGAACACCAGATAGGCCAGTGGCAATCCCATATGCCACAAATCCATGGCGACAAATTGCGCCGCACCCGAATAGACGCCAAGGCTCATCAGCAATGTCTCAAACGGAGACAAACCCTTTGATGCTGCAACAGTGCCCCACAGAGCCGCAATCGGCGCATAGGCAATGGCCATGGGGGCAATGTCGGCAAAGCCATCCTTGAACTCACGGGGCAACATCAGGCACCGACCAGCACAAACCAGGCATTTTCATCGATCACCTGAACAGCATGCTTTTCAGCGTCCTTCAACTTTGATCCCGCTCCAGGGCCCGCCACCAGCAGATCAGTCTTCTTCGACACTGACCCCGCCACCTTGGCCCCCAACCGTTCAGCCATCGCCTTGGCCTCATCCCGCGTCATGCGTTCAAGTGCCCCAGTGAACACCACGGTTTTGCCAGCGACGGGCGACGACGATGAAACGGCTTCAAGCCCGCGTGGCGTCACATGGGAAAGCAATGCCTCGACCACGTCAACATTATGCGGCTCTGCAAAAAACTGCACGAGGGCTTCGGCCACCACCACGCCAATGCCGTCCAGCGCTGTCAATTCAGCCAAAGCATCGGGTTGATCCGCAGCGCCCGCCGCGATCATTTGCGATTTGAATAGTTCTGCCGTGCCATAGGCCCGCGCCAGCACCCGCGCCGTGGTTTCCCCCACATGCCGAATGCCCAATGCAAAGATGAAACGGTCAAGGCCAATGTTGCGCCGGACATTGATCGCTGCGAAAAGATTGGCGACCGAGGAAGCGCCCCAGCCCTCCCGATCCTTAAGTCTTTGCGAGGCCGTCGCGTCGCGCGTTTCCAACGTGAAAATATCCTGGGGCAGGACAACAAGTTTTTCCGCTTCAAATTCCTCGATGATCTTGTCACCCAGTCCTTCGATGTCGAAAGCCAGCCGCGAGGCAAAATGCTTCAGCCGCTCCACCCTTTGGGCATCACAGATCAGCCCGCCCGTGCAGCGCCGCACCGCATCCACCTTGCCCGTCGTTCGTTCCTCCCGTTCCGCATGGGAACCGCACACCGGGCAGAGCACGGGAAACACATAGGCCATCGCCGATGCAGGCCGCTTCTCCAAAACCGGCCCGACAACTTGCGGGATGACATCCCCTGCCCGCTGCACAATCACCGTGTCGCCAATGCGCACATCTTTCCGGGCAATTTCATCTTCGTTGTGCAGCGTGGCATTGGACACCACAACACCTCCGACTGTAACGGGCCGCAGCCTTGCCACCGGCGTCAACGCACCCGTGCGCCCCACTTGAATATCGATACCCTCCAGAATGGTCGTGGCCTGCTCCGCCGAAAACTTGTGGGCCATGGCCCAGCGCGGACTGCGCGACACGAACCCCAGCCGTGCCTGCAACGCCAAGTCATTGACCTTGTAAACCACGCCATCAATATCATAACCCAAACTGCCCCGCTGGCTTTCAATCCAGCGATAATGGGCCAATAATTCTTCCACCGAACGGCAGAGCTTCATCAGCGGATTGACAGGCAGTCCCCATTTGCCAAAACATTGCACCACATCAAATTGCGTCGCCGCCGGAAGCACTGGTGCATCACCCCAGGCATAGGCAAAAAACCGCAAAGGCCGCGCTGCCGTGATGCTGGAATCCTGCTGGCGCAGGGAGCCCGCCGCCGCATTGCGCGGATTGGCAAAAGTCTTTTCACCCTCGCGCAGCTGGCTTTCATTCAGCGCCGCAAAATCCGCATGCGACATATAGATTTCGCCCCGCACCTCAATCACGGCGGGATAGTCGCCGCGCAAGGCATGCGGCACGTCTTTCAGGGTGCGCACATTGGCCGTGACATTCTCGCCCTCCGCCCCATCTCCCCGCGTTGCAGCCTCAACCAACACGCCAGCTTCATAACGCAAAGCTATGGAAAGACCGTCGATTTTGGGTTCAGCCGTGAAGGTCAACGGCGTGGCTTCATCCAGATTGAGGAACCGCCGGATGCGCCCGATAAAATCCGCCACATCCGCATCGCTGAACCCATTCGCCAACGACAACATCGGCACCCGGTGCCGCACCTTGGAAAATTTCCCCCGATGGCTTTGTACCCACCCGTGCCGATGGCGATTGCGCCGACAACAATTCGGGAAATGCCAACTCAAGTTCACCCAAACGTCGACGGAGCGCGTCATAGTCCGCGTCACTGATCGTCGGCGCATCTTCATCATAATAGGCATTGTCGTGAGCGGCCATGCTCAGCGACAACAGCACATGCTCCTGCCTTGCCTTCGCCAGC
>JANONM010000323.1:0-9300 GCA_031420855.1 Hyphomicrobiales bacterium | reverse complement strand
GCCATTGGCAGCGGCCATGCGGATGGCGGTGATGATGACGTTGCTGTTGAAGTATCGGCCATCGCCACCGATGACGAGGGTCTTGCCTTGGTAGCCTTCAAGGGTATCAAATACCGACTGAATGAAGTTTTCGGCATAGTGAGGCTGACTAAACACCGTGACTTTTTTGCGCAAACCGCTGGTGCCAGGTTTCTGGCCTTCAAAGGGGGTGGTGGCAACTGTCTGAACCATGGGCATCACTTCTTCAGGGATTGATAAAGGGCGGCATAGATGGCAGCGCTGCGGTCCCATGACACGTCTTGCGACATGCCGAATTTCTGGATGGCGGACCAGGCTTTTTTGTTGTCGTAAAGTTGGTTGGCGCGAATGAGAGCGGCTTGCAGATTTGGTGCGGTGATGGGAGAAAACTGGATGCCGGTTGCAACGCCAGCCGCCAAGGCTGAATCATTGGCGTCGATCACCGTATCAGCCAGACCACCCGTGCGCCCGACAATCGGCACGCAGCCATAGCGCAGGCCATAGAGCTGGGTCAGGCCGCAGGGCTCAAAGCGCGAGGGCACCAGCATGGTGTCGGCCCCGCCTTGCACCAGATGGCTGAGGCCTTCGTCGTATTTAAAGCTGACGCCGATGCGGCCTGGATGGCGCTGGGCAGCATCACGGTAAACTACCTCAAGCTGGGGTTCACCTGTGCCCACAAGGGCCAGTCGCGCACCCGTGCCAACCAGCCAATCCAGATGTTCGGCCAGCATGTCGAGACCTTTTTGCCAGGTCAGACGGCTGACCACGCCGTGCAATATTCCTTCATCGGTTTCAAGGCCCAAGCGTTGTTCAAGGGCCCGCTTGTTGGCGCTGCGCTGCTCCAGTTTTTTTATCGTAAATGGTTTTGCCAGATCCTTGTCGGTCTCTGGATTCCAGATGTCGGTATCAATGCCATTGACGATGCCATGCAGCACACTGCGTCTGGCCCGCAGCAATCCATCCAGTCCCATGCCGAATTCCGGGGTGCAGATTTCGTGGGCATAGGTGGGGCTGACTGTGGTGATGGCATCGGCTGCGGCAAGGCCACCTTTGAGGTAGCTGACGTTGCTGTAGTATTCCACACCATCAACGGCATAGGCATGGGGCGGCAGGCGCAGCGAAGAAAATGTGAATGCGGGGAAGGTGCCCTGGAAGGCGATGTTATGCACCGTCATAATGGTCTTGGGTTTGGGTGCTGCCATATCGGCATATTTGACATAGACAGCGGCGAGGGCGGCTTGCCAGTCATGCAGGTGTAGAATGTCGAAGTGTTGGCCGCCAATCCGCCCCATGGCCAATTCTGCTGCAACGAAAGACAAGGCGGCATATCGGGCTGCGTTGTCTGGCCAGTCCTTGCCATCTGGTCCAAGGTAGGGATTGCCGGGTCGATTAAACAGATGGGGTGCATCCAGCACCAGCATCGACAATCCCTTGGCGCTGCCTTGCAACACTTGCGCCGGACCACCGAACAGGTCTTCGAAACCATGTATGGAATTTGCGTTTTGTATCGACGCCATGACGGCGGGATAGCCCGGCATCAGGCTTACCATGTCTACGCCTTGGTGAGCCAAGGCACCGGGCAAGGCACCGACGACATCCGCCAGTCCGCCGGTTTTGATCAGCGGGAATATTTCTGAGGCGACCGAAAGAACCTTCATCTTCAGAGGCGGTCAATCATTGGTTTGGTGATGAGGACCACGCCACTTTCAGTACGGCGGAATCTCTTGCCATCGAGTTCAGGGTCTTCACCGACAACCAAGCCTTCGGGGATTACAACTTCACTGTCGATGACAACTTTTTTCAAGCTGGCATTGCGGCCAATAATGACGCGGGGCAAGACTACCGCTTCTTCAAGTGTCGAGAATGAGTTGACACGCACGCCGGTGAACAGCAGCGCCCGTTTGATCGAGGCACCCGAGACGATACAACCGCCTGAAACCAGCGACGATACGGCATGGCCCCTGCGGCCTGCAATATCATGAACGAATTTTGCTGGCGGTGTTACTTCACCATAAGTCCAGATTGGCCAATCCTTGTCGTAAAGATCAAGTTCGGGCACGGTATCGGTGAGATCGACATTGGCCTGCCAATAGGCATCAACAGTTCCCACATCGCGCCAATAGGAACCGGCTTCGAGTTCTGAGCGTACACAGGACTGGGAGAAAAGATGGGCCACGGCTTTGCCGTTTTTCACCACATAGGGGATGATGTCCTTGCCGAAATCATGGTTGGATTTCTTGTCAGCAGCATCGCGGCGCAACAGTCCCGCCAGGAAATCGGTTTCAAAAACATAGATGCCCATGGAAGCCAGTGCCACATCAGGGTTGCCAGGGACATGGGGCGGGTCTTTGGGCTTTTCCACGAAATCCGTGATTGTGAAAGACGTATCAATGGCCATGACGCCGAAGCCCGTGGCTTCTTCGCGTGGGACTTCAAGGCAACCAATTGTGACATCGGCCCCGGAGTTCACATGCTGCTGCAACATGGGCTCATAGTCCATTTTATAGATGTGATCACCCGCCAGAATGACGATGTATTTCGGGCTGTAGGTTTCGATGATGTCGAGATTCTGGTAAACCGCATCGGCGGTGCCGGAATACCATCCGTCCTCCGAAACCCGCTGACTGGCCGGCAAAATGTCAAAGCCTTCGTTGCGTTCCGGACGGAAGAAGTTCCAGCCGCGCTGCATGTGGCGGATCAGGCTGTGGGCCTTGTATTGGGTGGCAACACCGATGCGACGAATGCCCGAGTTCAGGGCATTGGACAGGGCGAAATCGATGATGCGGGATTTGCCACCGAAAGGAACCGCTGGCTTGGCGCGCTTGTCGGTCAATTCCATCAAACGGCTGCCGCGGCCCCCTGCCAGCACATAGGCCATGGCGTCACGGGCAAGTGGGCCTGAATTTTTTTTCACCATGATCGTCGCTCCGGTTTCTTTTTATTTTTCCGAAATGAAGTAAACCGTGGCCAGCGGTGGCAGCACAACCTGCGCCGAAGCAGGTTTGCCATGGGATGGTCCGTTGTCAGCATTGACCACACCCAAGTTGCCACTGCCGGAGCCCCAGTATAGTCCAGCATCGGTATTCAGAATTTCGCGCCACTTGCCGGATTTTGGCAAGGGCAGAACATAGGCTTCACGCGGTACTGGCGTGAAATTGCAAACGCACACCACCATGGGGCCACCTTCGCCATCATGGCGCACCCAGGCGAAAACCGAATTGGCCGAGTCATCGGCAATCAGCCATTCAAAGCCTTCCGGCTCGCAGTCTCGGGCATGCAGGGCTTTGTGTCCGGCATAGGCCTTGTTCAGATCGCGCAACAGGTTTTGCATGCCTTTGTGGCTGTCGTGTTCGAGCAAATGCCAGTCCAGGCTCTGGGCATGGTTCCACTCGCCGCGCTGGGCAAACTCCTGGCCCATGAACAATAGTTTTTTGCCGGGATAGGCCCACATGAAGGCGAGGTAGGCGCGGAGATTGGCGAATTTTTGCCAGTCATCGCCGGACATCTTGGTGAGCAACGAACCTTTGCCATGCACCACTTCATCATGGGAAAGTGGCAGTACAAAATTTTCCGAGAAAGCATAGAGCAGCCCAAATGTCAGGTCATTCTGGTGATGCTTGCGGTGCACAGGTTCGCGGCTCATATATTGCAACGTGTCGTGCATGAAGCCCATGTTCCATTTGAAACCAAAACCCAGACCGCCGGAATTTGTAGGTTTTGAAACGCCCGGAAAGGCTGTTGATTCTTCGGCGATGGTGATGACGCCGGGGTGTTGGCCATAGGCTTCATGGTTGACACGCTGGAGAAATTTTATGGCCTCAAGGTTTTCGCGCCCGCCATGCTGGTTGGGAATCCACTCGCCAGCTTTCCGCGAATAGTCGAGATACAACATGGAGGCAACGGCATCGACGCGAAGACCATCGACATGGTAGCGTTCGAGCCAGAACAGGGCGTTGTTGAGAAGAAAACTTGCAACTTCGCTGCGACCAAAATTGAAAATCGCCGTGTTCCAATCAGGGTGAAAGCCTTGGCGGGGATCGGCATGTTCGTAAAGGGCTGTGCCGTCGAACCTGGAAAGTCCATGTTCGTCAGTCGGGAAGTGGGCTGGCACCCAATCAATCAAAATGCCAATGCCTGCTGCATGGGCTGTATTGACGAAACGGGCAAAACCTTCGGGATCCCCAAAGCGGGATGTGGGCGCGAATAATCCTGTAGGCTGATAGCCCCAGGAAGGATCGAACGGGTGTTCGCTGACGGGCAGCAATTCCAGATGGGTGAACCCCATGTCCTTGGCATAGGGCACGAGTTCCCGGCCCAAGGCATCATAGTCGAGAAAATCATTGTCGGCCCCGCGCCGCCATGAACCCAAATGCACTTCATAGGTCGACATGGGCTTGCGCCGTGCATCGCCTTCGGCACGGTTTTTCAGATAAGCGGCATCGGTCCATTTGGTTTGGGGAGGAGCAGCAACCCGTGACGCGGTGCTCGGCCGCAATTCCGATTGCAGGGCGTAGGGGTCCGCCTTCAAGGGCAGGCGATGGCCATCTTGGGTCAGCAGTTCGAATTTGTAGGTTTGGCCTACGGTGGCATCAGGCACAAAAATTTCCCAAACACCGGTTGAGCCGCGCAGACGCATGACATGGCGGCGGCCATCCCAATTGTTGAAATCACCGATGACAGAAACCCGAGATGCATTGGGTGCCCAAAGGGCGAAGTGAACGCCTTCTGCACCTTCATGACTCAATGGATGAGCACCGAGTTTGTCGTAAAGTCTGAGATGATTGCCCTCGCCAATAAAATAATCATCCATGGGACCCAAAACGGGACCAAAAGAATAGGCATCGGTTACAGACCAGGCACCGCCACCATTGCGGCAATGGAAACGCAGGGGCTGTTGGCTGGTGGCAGAGACTACACCTTCGAAAAACCCGGAGGAATGGACCCGTGGAAGCTCGCCCAGGCTTTTGCCATCAAGGCCTCGGACCTCAAGCAGATCGGCTCCGGGCACGAAAGCCCGGGCAATCCACTGCTTGGCATTTTTGTGCAGGCCTAATACCGAGAACGGATCGCGGTGCGCACCCGTGACAATGGCATCCACATCGCTGGCAGTTGCTGCCCATGCTGGCTGCTTTGCCAATGTTACTCTCCCTGCTGCGTCCGGGTTGATTCCCGGCTTGTCAATGAGGTCTAGAATCTAGATCAGGCGGGAACTCCCCAGATGTCACGCGCGTAATCGCGGATCGTGCGGTCTGACGAGAACCATCCCATGCTGACGCTATTGAGTATTGCCTTCTCCGTCCAGTCTTTTTCGTTGTGCCAGAGTTTTGCAACGTCGGCTTGGGCTGCGGCATAGGAATCAAAATCTGTGCCGACAAGGAACCAGTCATTGCCCAACAGGCTGTCAACGATGGGTCGATAGCGGTTGGTGTCACCTTGGGAGAAGGCCCCTTGCAACAGGCTTTCAACTACATCCTTCAAGGCCGGAGAACTTTCCACCACAGCACGGCCATTGATGCCGTTGCGGCGGCGCACTTCAACATCATCGGCGGTGAGGCCGAAGATGAACATGTTGTCGGTCCCAATGTGTTCCAGCATTTCGACATTCGCACCATCGAGTGTGCCGATGGTGAGGGCACCATTGAGGGCCAATTTCATGTTGCCAGTGCCTGAGGCTTCCATGCCAGCCGTCGAAATCTGCTCCGACAGATCAGCCGCTGGCACAATCATTTCAGCAAGGCTGACGTTGTAGTTGGGAATGAAGGCCACTTTCAATGCACCGCGCAAACTTACGTCATTGTTGACCACATGGGCCACATCATTGATCAGTTTGATAATGAGTTTGGCTTGTTGATAGCTGGCGGCGGCTTTGCCAGCGAAGATTTTAACCCGAGGGGCCCAATTGCGTCCGGGATGGGTACGCATTGTATTGTAGAGAGCGATGGTTTCCAGAATATTCAAGAGTTGCCGCTTGTATTCGTGGATGCGTTTGATTTGCACGTCGAACATTGCCAATGGATCAAGTTTCAGTTCCATTCGGGCCTGCACCAAATTGGACAAGGCCGACTTGTTGTCGCGTTTGATTTTAAGGAATTCCTTGCGGAAAGCCGCGTCCTTGGCCATGGGCTTGACCTTGGCGAGGAGGGAGGCATCGGCAAAAATATCGCCGCCCGCAGCTTCTTTCAGCAAATTGGCGAGTTCCGGATTGACACCTTTCAGCCAGCGGCGTGGTGTTACACCATTGGTCTTGTTGTTGATGCGACCGGGAAACAGTTCGTTGAGTTTGTCGAACACGGATTGCTTCATCAGGCCTGTATGCAAGGCTGACACGCCATTGACGCTGTGGGAGCCGACGAATGCCAGTTGCCCCATGCGAACGCGGCGGCCACCACTCTCGTCGATGAGGGAAATGGCCGAAATGAACTCGGCATCGCCATGACCTTTTTCCTGGGCAAGGGCGATGAGCTTGGCGTTGATGCCATAGATGATTTGCATGTGGCGCGGCAGCACCCGCTCAAAAAGATGGATGGGCCAGCTTTCGAGCGCCTCTGGCAACAGGGTGTGGTTGGTATAACCCATGACGGCTTGGGTCGTCGCCCAGGCCGTGTCCCATGAGACATTCTGTGTGTCCATCAGCAGGCGCATCAATTCTGCGACGGCGATCGCCGGGTGGGTGTCGTTAAGTTGCACGGCCACCATGTCGGCAAGGTTTGACACATCGGGGAATTGCTGAAGATGGCGGCGCAGAATGTCTTGCAGCGATGCTGACGTGAAGAAATATTCCTGACGCAAGCGCAGTTCCTGACCTGCGGGTGTGGAGTCCGCCGGGTAAAGGACGCGGGCCAGAATTTCTGCGCGGTTATGATCTGAAAGGGCACCTGTGTAATCACCACTGTTGAAAGATTCGAGGTGAATGGGATCAAGTGCCCGCGCACTCCACAGGCGCAGTGTGTTGACGCGTTTGGCCTGCCAGCCGACCATGGGGGTATCAAAAGCTGTGGCCAGCAAGACTTCGCCGGGGTGCCAGACATATTTGCTGGTGCCATCAGCGAGGGTTTCACTTGTCGCATGACCGCCAAAGTTGATGCGGTAAGCGGCTTCGCGGCGGGGAAACTCCCACGGGTTGCCGTTTTCCAACCAGGTTTCAGGCAGTTCGGTTTGCCAGCCGTCTTTCATGCCTTGGCGGAACAAACCATGGTTATAGCGAATGCCATAGCCATAGGCCGGGATGTTGAGACTGGCCATGCTTTCCATAAAGCAGGCGGCAAGGCGGCCCAAGCCGCCATTGCCCAAGGCGGCATCGGCTTCCAGTTCTTCGACCAGATTGAGATCGACACCCAAATCATGCAAGGCCACGCGATAGGCTTCAGTCAGTTCAAGATTGCTCAGGGCATCACGGAGCAGGCGACCGATGAGAAATTCAAGGGAGAGATAAAACACCCGCTTGGATTTTGCGTGATAAGCCTCGCGGGTTGACTCCATCCAACGGTCAATGACACTGTCGCGCAAAGTCAGTATTGTTGCCGCGAGCCAATCATGGCGCTTGGCAACAACCCGGTCCTTGCCAATCGCATAGGTGAGTTTTGCAAGAATCTGCTTTTGGATTTGATCTGAGTCACGACGATGTGGCATATTTTGATTCATTCCTGCTGTTCGAAGATGCCTTTTGCATTATTCGGAAGGGCGGGGCAACGACGGGATGTGGATAAAGTGAAATGCCAAAATTTGCAGCAAACCTGTCAATGTTGTTCACGGAAGTGCCGTTTGTTGAGCGATTTGGCGCTGCCGCTGCCCATGGTTTTCGGGCGGTGGAATATGTCTCCCCCTATGATTTTCCGGCGGAACAGATTGCAACGCTCTTGCACGAAAATGATTTGGAGCAGGCCTTGTTTAATTTGCCAGCCGGAGATTGGGCGGCGGGGGAGCGGGGGATTGCCTGCCTGCCCAATCGTGCCGGGGAATTTCAGGATGGCGTCGAACGGGCTATCGCCTATGCAAAAGTGCTTGGCAGTCCGATTGTCAATTGCCTCGCTGGTATCAAGCCCGCGCAGATAGATAGCGATGCGGCATTTGAGTCATTGGTTGGAAACCTGAAGTTCGCGGACCGGGAATTGCGGCTGGCTGGACTTCAGTTGGTGGTCGAACCGATAAACTGTTTCGACATGCCGGGTTATTTTCTCAATACGTCGAAAGACGCCTTGACGGCGATTGATGCGGCGGGGGGCGGTGCATTGTTGCAATATGATGTTTATCACATGCAACGCATGGAAGGTGAGTTGGCCCTGAATTTGGAGCGCTTGATGCCCCGCATTGGCCATATCCAGATCGCCGGAAATCCGGGACGGACAGAGCCAGATCGCGGCGAAATCAACTATGACTATATTTTTCCGTTGATTGACAAGTTGGGTTATCAGGGCTGGATTGGTGCAGAATATCGGCCTGTGGCAGGAACAGTAGATGGTCTGGGATGGTTGAAAAAATGGAATCAAAAATGATACCATATCCGCGTGACATGAAAGGTTACGGTCGCAACCCGCCACATCCCCAATGGCCAGGTGGTGCCCATGTGGCAGTGCAGTTTGTGCTCAACTATGAAGAGGGCGGCGAAAACAATGTGATGCACGGAGATGCCGCATCGGAAGCGTTTTTGAGTGAAATTGTGGGCGCTGCCGCATGGCCGGGTCAGCGTCACTGGAACATGGAATCGATCTATGAGTATGGTGCGCGGGCTGGTTTCTGGCGGCTGTGGCGCATGTTCACAGCGCGCAAAGTTCCACTCACAGTTTATGGCGTGGCCACAGCACTGCAACGTTCTCCTGAGCAAGTGGCGGCCATGCTGGAGGCAGGTTGGGAAATTGCCTCGCATGGTTTGAAGTGGGTGGAACACAAGGACATGCCAGAAGCAGATGAGCGGGCCGCCATTGCCGAGGCAATCCGCATTCATACGGAAGTTACAGGCGCAAGGCCGCTTGGCTGGTACACGGGGCGGTGTTCCATGAACACCACCAGATTGGTGATGGAGGAAGGGAATTTCATTTATTCTTCAGATGATTACGCCGATGATTTACCGTATTACCTGAGCAAGCCGGATGGTGGAAAACATCTGATCATTCCCTATACGCTGGATGCCAACGACATGCGTTTTGTCACACCCCAGGGGTTCAATACGGGAGAGCATTTTTACCAATATTTGAAGGACTCATTCGATTGTCTTTATGCCGAGGGAAAGGCAGGATCGCCCAAGTTGATGAATGTGGGATTGCACTGCCGCTTGGTTGGCAGACC
>JANONM010000322.1:0-3959 GCA_031420855.1 Hyphomicrobiales bacterium | reverse complement strand
GGTGATGCCAAGGCAATAAAAGAACTGACGAAGCTACTGGCCTTGCGCGGTATTGTCTCTGGCGTTTCCAACACCACGGCCTGTCTCTCCGGTGTCGAACATGTGATCAGCCACATGCTGGATCTGCATCATGCGGCACAGCATCAACCTATTGGCCTTCATGGCGCACAAGTGGGCGTGGCAACGCTGGTGGCGACCAAGTTGTGGCGGCGGGTGATTGATAATGATCTTATTCGGCCCGCACTTTTGAAAAAGCCCGATGCAGCCAAACTCGAAACACGGGTGCGTAAGGCCTTTGGCCACCTCGATGTTTCTATTGCTGATGAATGTCTGCGCGATTGCCTGAAGAAGCAGGCGCTGATTGAGCAGAATTGGGCGAAGTTTGAATCAGTCGTTGAAAACTGGAAGCAACACTGCGTCGAGTTCGACAAGATGGTGCAGCCGCCGGAGAAATTGCGTCCGGCCTTGCAGGCATCCGGTGCTCCCGCAACATTTGCGGAACTCAATCCAACGATCACGCCGGAGCTTGCACGCTGGGCTGTGGCGAATTGTTTCGTCATGCGCAACCGCTTTAACCTCGTAGATCTTCTCGACCTCATGGGCCTGTGGACTGAAGACATGGTGGACTGGGTAATCGCATGAGCCGCGATCTCGTCATCGCAGTGGACTGCTCGACGACGGCTTCGAAAGCCGTGGTGTGGGACGTGTCGGGCAGGGCGGTTGCCACGGCGCGCTGCACCTATGAGCTTGATCATGTGCGCTCCGGCTGGGTAGAACAACATGCGCCGGATTGGTGGACTGCGACCGCAGCGGCCATACATGATGCAGTGGGGCAGGTTGGCGGTGATCGTATTGCGGCAATTGCCATAACCCAACAGCGCGAAACATTTGTCTGTCTCGATGCTGCAGGAAATCCCGTTCGCCCGGCGATGACCTGGATGGATATGCGCGCCACCGCTGAGGTTGAAGCTTACGGCACCGAAGAGGTTCACCGCATCACGGGCAAGCCGCCGAACCCAACCCCTGCCTGGTACAAACTTCTATGGCTGCGCAAACATGAGCCGGAAACCATTGCACGCACCAAACACGTCGTCGATGTGGCAGGCTATCTCGTGCAGAAACTGACGGGCGAATGGGCAACGTCCTGGGCTTGTTCCGACCCGCTCGGTCTGGTCGACATGCAGCGGTTTGACTATGATGAAAACCTGCTGGACATGGCGGGGCTGGTGCGCAGCAAGGTCAGCCGCCTGTTGCCGCCGGGTGCCATTGCTGGCGGCTTGACGGCAACCGTTGCCGCAGAACTTCGACTGCCTGCTGGTTTACCGATTGTGATCGGTGCTGGCGATGGCCAGTCGGCGGGTCTCGGCTGCAATGTCACGCGCCCAGGCCGAGCCTATCTCAACATCGGTACGGGAACCGTGTCTGGTGTTTATTCCGAAAAATACAGTTACGCGAAGGCCTACCGCACCGTCAGCGGCCCTGTCCCTGGAACCTATATCCTAGAAACCTTTATCGGCGGCGGCACCCAAAACATTGTCTGGTTTGTTGAGCAGCTTTCAGGGTTGGACGCTGCAACCCTGAAACCCGGTGAAACGCCCGAACAGTTTATGGAAGTCGTCGCCGCCCAAGTGCCAGATGGCTCCGACGGGCTTCTCTGCCTTCCCTATTGGACTGGTGCGATGTCGCCCTATTGGGATGGCCATGCCCGGGGCGCCTTTGTCGGCCTGTCAGGCCTGCATGGGAAAGCCCATATGTATCGCGCCATTCTGGAAGCCGTGGCCCTCGAAGAACGACTGCTGATGGGCGGCATTGAGTCCTCAACAGAAGTGCCGATCGATGAGATTATCGTGGTGGGCGGCGGTGCCCGCAGCACACTGTGGTGCCAAATCATCGCCAATGTGCTCGGCCGTTCTGTGCGCTTTGCCAGGGAACGGGAGAGTACTGCCTTGGGGGCAGGCATTCACGCCGCTGCGGCTTGCGGTCTTTACAAGAATATCCGCGAAGCTGCCAATGCCATGACCGGGGTTGAGAAAAGCTTTGAACCCGATGCGGCATCCCATGGGCGCTATACAAATATTTTCGAAGCCTATCGCAGCATGTATCCCGGCTTGAAAGACACATTCCGATTGATGGCGGAGAAGATGCCATGAAGAAGCAGGTCATCGCCCGTGTGGCACGACTCGACGTTGAACAAATGCGCCTCATCACCAAGGTGGCGCGCCTACATCACACACAAGGCCAACGCCAGTCTGATATCGCCGAGAAGTTGGGCATATCGCAAGCCAGCGTCTCGCGCTTTCTTCAGCTTGCTGAAGAACAAGGAATTGTCCGCACCGTCGTTGTGCCGCCGGAAGGACTTTATCCCGGTCTCGAAGATGGATTGATGGAGGCTTACGGACTGGATGCGGCCTATGTCGTTGACATCAGTGCTAGTGAAGTGGGCGTTGCACAGGTGCTGGGTGCCGCAGCTGCCGCCTGCCTCTCCGGTGAATTCAAGAACGGACCCGTACTTGGCTTCACATCCTGGAGCACGACCTTGCGCGAAATGGCCAAGCAACTTTTACCTCGTAACAACAGTGGTGTTACAAAGGTTGTCGAAATGTTGGGTGATCTTGGGTCTCCCATGTTGCAACATGAAGCAGCACTGGCAACGTTGCAGATGGCAAAAGCATTTGATGCCGAAGCGGTGTTTTTGCGCACCCCCGGCGTGATGCCAAGTGCGGAGCTTCTCAAAGTGGCGTTGTCTGATTTGCATATTCAGTCCGCACTGCGTTTGCTGGATGACGTTGACATCGCTTTCGTCGGTGTCGGCCCCGCAGATTTCCATGGACCGTTGGAGGAGGGCGATAATTTCTTCAGCGCCGAGCAACTGGCAAAGGTGCGTGCTGCAGGTGCCGTTGGACAATTGCACCAAAGATTTATCAATGCTGAAGGCCAACCTGTGAAAACTGAATTGGACCAATTGGTGATCGGCATCACGCTGAAGCAATTGCGCAACGCGGGTCGCAGGATCGCAGTTGCGGGCGGTGCCGACAAGCATGTGGCCCTTGCAGCAGCACTCGCAGGAAAATGGATTGATGTTCTGGTCACCGATTTGAACAGCGCAAATTATTTGATGAACAATGTCGCGAAAGGTAAATCATGAAACTCAAAAATGACATGCTGCTCGAAATGCAGCGGCGCATGTTGCGCATCCGCTACTTTGATGAGCGCGCCTCGAAGATGGTGAAGCGCGGCGAAATTCCAGGCACGGTGCACACCTCAATCGGGCAGGAAGCGCAAGTCGTCGGTGCCACCATGGCGCTGGGTGAGGGTGACTATATGACGGGCAATCACCGCAGCCATGGCCATCCCATTGGCAAGGGTGCAGCCCTTGGACCCTTGATGGCCGAACTTGTCGGCAAGGCCTGGGGCGTGTGCGGCGGCAAGGGCGGCTCCATGCATCTGGCGGATTTCAAAGTGGGAAGCCTTGGCGAGTCCGGCATTGTGGGGTCGTCGATTCCCATTGCAACGGGCGCTGCTTTGTCCAGCAAGGTGCTGAACAACGGTAAAGTCTCGCTGGCTTTCTTCGGTGATGGTGCGGCCAATCAAGGCTGTCTCTATGAGGCGATGAACATCTCGTCGGTCTGGAAATTGCCCATCGTATTTCTATGCGAGAACAATCAGTATGCGTTGTCGACACCGGCCCACACAGTGACAGCGGGCGTGTTGGCCAACCGTGCATCAGGTTTTGATATGCCGGGTGTGCGGGTTGAAGACGGGCAAAGTGTATTGACAGTTTATGACGCGGTGCGAACCGCTGTGGACCGCGCCCGTGCGGGCCAAGGCCCCAGCTTTGTTGAAGTTGTCACGTATCGGTTCAATGAGCATTCGGAAGGTTTGCGTCTTGCCGTTGACTATCGTGATGCAGAACTGAAGGCCGCGTGGCTGAAGCGCGATCCCATCAAACTGTTCCGCGC
>JANONM010000321.1:0-3154 GCA_031420855.1 Hyphomicrobiales bacterium | reverse complement strand
CTGCGATACGTGATGTCTACGCATCACACTCTCGCGAAGAAATGGCCATTGCAGCAACCGCCCAACAAGGCAATAATGAAGGACAGAGTCTACTTACAACTGTGCATAGGTGGGGCTCAGGTCAAATGGTCGATAACAGGCCAACTTTCAGCCGCAATCAATTCAATTCACCAAAACAGTCCCTGGCATTGGACTTGAGTGTGTCACTCAGCCCGCAAGCTCAGCATTTCGAGGTATCGAATGTTCACAGGTTCCGCCAGAAGTTCATCCAATCTGTCCATCAATGGTTTCAGATGGGCTTGCTTCAGATGTTCATCCAGGGCCTCTTTGCTCACGAAGTTCTCGTAGAAAACAAAGACATTCGGATCGGACTTGTCACAGTGAAAATCATAGCTGATGCAACCAGGTTCAGCCCGTGTCGGCGCAACTTGGGCTGTTAGAATGCGCATCAGCTCGTCGCGCTTTTCCGGCTTCGCAACGACTGTTCCGATGATGGTGCATCCGGGGTTTTTCATGTCGTCTTCCTAGTCTGGGAAATGGCCACAGCAAGGATGATGATGGCGCCGCGGGCGATGAGTTGTTGAGAAAACTCAAGGCCAGCAAGAATGAGTCCATTGTTGATGAGGCCAATCATCAGGGCCCCCATGATTGATCCCACAACGGTGCCCTTGCCGCCAAACAGGCTGGTGCCACCCAGCACAGCAGCGGCTATCACAGAAAGCTCATCGCCCTCGCCCAATTGAAAGCGGCCGGTTTGAAAGCGGCCGGCATAGAGCATGCCCGCAATCGCTGCGGCAAAACTCGAGATGATGAGCACCTTGAATTTGATATTGCGGGTGTTGACGCCGGAATAGCGCGCAGCCGTTTCACTGCCGCCAGTGGCCAGAACCCAGCGGCCAAAAGTTGTGCGCCTGAGTACAACATGTCCGATGACAGCAGCGACAAGCATCCAGAACAACAACACCGGCAAAGGACCGATGTAACCTCCGCCAAAGGACCAGTTATAGCCATCACTCAGGATGGGCACAGCCTTGGTGCCGCTCACCCACATTGAGGTTCCCTTGGCAACGCCCATCATGGCGAGTGTGGTGAGAAAGGTCGGGATGCCAATGCGCGTGCTGATGAGGCCGTTGATAACCCCGACGATGATACCGGTTGCAACACCTGCAAGAATCCCCAAGGGGACACCCCCTATATCCATCGCCATGGCAGTCGCTACCGATGCAAGGCCCGCCACGGCACCAATCGAAAGATCAATTTCACCCGCCGCCAGCACATAAGTCATTGCCACCGCCATGATGGCAATGGGTGCGGTCTGACGGACAATGTTGAGGAGATTGTTGGTGTCGAGAAATCCCTTGTGGCTCAGCGTTATGGCAAAGAAAATGAAGATGCCGACAAACCCGATGTAGATGATGTTCTGGCGCCAGTTGGTCAGTCCAATCCGCGTTGCCAGTGATGGTGTTAGTGATGGTGTCATCGCTTCAGCCATAGTTTCGTACCTCTTGCAGGATTGTCTGGAGTTTGCGTTCCGCAAATTGCATGTTGCCCGCAGCAGTGTGATCTCCTGCAGTTGGGTCTTCGAATTCGTCCCGGCGCATGTCACGCAGCAAGCGCCCATCTGACATCACCAGAATGCGGTCACAGGCGGCGAGCAGCTCATTGAGTTCGGAAGATATCACGATAATGGCTTTGCCCTGGCGCGCCAGTTCACGGATGAGCTGGATGATTTCGGATTTGCTGCCAATGTCTATGCCTGCCGTCGGTTCATCAAAAATGACGATACGGGGATCTGAGGCCAGCCACTTTGCCAGCACGACTTTCTGCTGGTTGCCGCCCGACAGGGTGCGCACGGCAGCGGCCGCGGATGCGGTCTTGACCTTGAGAGACTTGATCTTCTCGGCCGCAAGATCGCTCCATTTTTGTTTCGATATCCATCCCCGTTTGCTGATCCGATCAAAAACCGAAAGACTGATATTGTCGGCAACACTGTGTTCAAGCACAACACCTTGGCGCAACCGGTCTTCCGGGATGAGGGCAATGCCATGGGCAATCGCCACGGCAGGACTATTGAGTTCAACTGACTTTCCGGCCACAACGATATCACCTGATATTTTCTGGTCGATACCGAACAACAGCCGCGCAATTGCACTTCTGCCACTGCCGAGAAGACCGGCTATGCCCACCACTTCACCGGCATGGACGGTCAAGTTCAAATCGCGCGGCTTGTGAACTCCCGACACGTTCTTGAGTTCCAGCAGAACATCGTCGCGCCTTGTGTCTTCGCGTTGTATCCCAGAAAGGCCACGCGACTGCTTGCCTACGATGTGTTCAATGATCAACTCAAGCGTCAGCTCTGAAAGGGGAGCAGTGATAACGTGGCGTCCATCGCGCAAGATCGTGGCACGATCAGCGATTTTCATGATTTCATCCATGCGATGCGAAACATAGATAATGGCAACGCCCTCTGCCTTTAATTTTATCAGGAAGGCGAAAAGCTTTTCAACATCATGGGCCGAAAGTGCAGTGCTCGGCTCGTCAAGGATGAGGACACGCGCTTTATGGGCGATGGCCTTGACGATTTCAGTGAGTTGACGTTGGCCAGCCCCCAGGCTTCCCGCTTCCGCCATTGGATCAACATCAACATCCAGGCTTTTGAACAGTTCAATGGCGCGATCCACGGCAACCTTGTCGTCAATCAATCCCGAACTTGTCTTCACTTCATTGGCAAGAAATATGTTTTGGGCCACGGTCAAGGTGGGCACCAGACTCATTTCCTGGAAAATCATGGCAATGCCTGCACGCTTTGATTCTTCAGGCGTGTGTTCGGTCAACACATGGCCCAAGACTTCCAAGGTTCCAGCATCCGGGCGGTGAACACCGCGTAGAATTTTGAGAATGGTTGACTTGCCCGCCCCATTGCCGCCCAGCAGCGCATGGATTTCGCCAGGCCGCACTTCCAGGTTGACGTCGTCAAGAACTTTGGTCGGTCCAAAGGACTTGACTATACCGGTCATCTTCACGGCAAAGTCATGCGTTGGGTTGACGGGTGGGTTGGTCATCACGGGCCCTTTGCTCCGCATGTTAAAGACGGGTCGGATCTGTCGCAACAGATCCGACCCTCAATTGCAAAGAGGCTTACTTGAAGCTCGAC
>JANONM010000320.1:0-1739 GCA_031420855.1 Hyphomicrobiales bacterium | reverse complement strand
TGCCGTGAAGATGGAGGCGGACAAGGGTTATCCGCAGGCTGGCAGCGCGCATGACACGTTCTGGGATTTCATTTCATTGACACCTGAATCGATGCACATGATCATGTGGGCAATGTCAGACCGTACCATTCCGCGCAGTCTGCGCATGATGGAAGGCTTCGGTGTGCACACCTTCAGGTTTGTCAATGCTGACGGCCAGTCGAGCTTCGTAAAATTCCATTGGAAACCTCATTTGGGCCTGCAGTCGACGGTATGGGACGAAGCTGTGAAACTTGCGGGAGCGGACAATGATTTTCATCGGCGTGACTTGTTCGAAGCCATCGATGCTGGTGATTTCCCACAGTGGGATTTGGGCGTGCAGGTTTTTGACGAAAAATTCGCAGCAACATTTTCCCATGATGTTCTGGATGCCACAAAACTCATCCCGGAAGAAGTGTTGCCTGTCCAACTGGTTGGTACAATGACACTCAACCGCAATCCTGACAATTTTTTTGCAGAAACCGAACAAGTCGCGTTTATGCCCACCAATATCGTTCCGGGCATTGATTTCAGCAATGATCCGCTGTTGCAGGGCCGGTTGTTCAGCTACCTTGATACGCAGAAGTCACGTCTGGGCACCACAAATTTTCATCAGATCCCCATCAACGCCGCAAAATGTCCAGTCATGAACTTTCAGCGTGACGGCATGATGCAGACACAAGTGCCAAAGGGCCGCGCCAACTATGAGCCAAACAGTTTGGCTGAAGCTGGCGAACTGCCAGGACCCCGTGAAGTGGAGCAGGGCATCAACACGTTTGCGGCGAATGCTGAGCGCAACGACCCTCGGCACAAACTGCGGATCCGGCCTGAATCATTTGCCGATCACTTCAGCCAGCCGCGCATGTTTTACAAATCCCAGACTGAAATTGAGCAGGCGCACATTGCATCTGCGCTTGTGTTCGAACTGTCGAAAGTCAAACTTGCCCATGTTCAAGACCGCGTGCTGGGACAGCTTCGCAATGTTGATGAGGGGCTGGCCAAGCGTGTGGCCAAGGGCATTGGCGTGGATTTGCCAAAGCGAATTGAGGCTGCCGCACCTGTTCTCGACATGAAAGTGTCAGACGCACTTTCGATCGTGAAGAATCAAAAGACGACGCTGCAGGGCCGCAAGGTTGGCGTGTTGTTTGATGACGGATCAGATGCGAAATTACTTAAGGCGTTAAAAGCTGCGATTGAGCGTGAGGGCGGTAAAATGGTTTTGATTTCACCGAAATTGAAAGGCATCAAGACGACCGATGGCAACATGGATGCTGATGGACAATTGGCTGGCACGCCGTCTTGTACTGTAGACGCCATTGCATTGGTGTTGACGGCAGCGGCGGCGCAAGATTTTTGCAAAGAAGCTGCGGCCGTACAGTTTGTCATGGATGCATTCAGTCATTTGAAGGCCATTGGCGCGACGCCAGAGGCACAGTCACTGCTGACGAAAGCGGGCGTTGTGCCCGATGAAGGTGTGACGGGTCTTGGCAAGGACTTCATATCGGCGGCAGCAAAAAGATTCTACGCGCGCGAACAGGAAGTTCGCCGCCTCGCCTAAAACGTGGTGCAATGCTACACCTTTGAATCAGAACCAGTTTCCAGGTTATGCAATCCGCGGACGGTGGAGAAGCTCGGCTGCCGTTGCGTTGGCCAAAGCGGGAAACCGGAAAAACCGCCCTGTTCTTCGTGCCGTCGCGTTCGGTTGACACGCGGACTGCACG
>JANONM010000319.1:0-2459 GCA_031420855.1 Hyphomicrobiales bacterium | reverse complement strand
CCTCGGCCTGTATCAGCTTGATCGCCGTCGAAGCGGCCACCGAAAAGCGCTTGGCGGCAGCCTGACGCGACATGCCGGAATGGACTGCCTCGGCAATCCGTCACGTAAATCCATCGAATGAGGTCGTGGCATGGCAATCTGGCCTCCCCGCCAGCCGCCACGTTGAATCACAAACCAGACTGATTTGGCAACAAACGCGATTCAAACAACGCCGGAACCGCTCTAATCAGCATTAAACAGCCTTACATATGGCACATATTCGAACTTTCAGTTGCGGCTCAGACCCGTGATCTCAACCAAAATGCCGAGCTGTTTTAAACCATCAACGAGTTGGTTGGCGGCGGGACAGGTTGTGTCAATCAATTCGCGCACATCGTTTGCCGAAATGATTGGATGTTTGCAGAGCACTTCCGATACACGGTGGTTGTTGCCTGCACCACGGCCCAAGTGATCGGCAATGGCTGTGCGATGGCCTTCACGAAAGGCTAAAATGTGCCGCGCTGTTTCTGCGGCTTGGGCGCAGACGTGAACGACACCTTTCAGAAAAAAGGCTATCCAGCTTTCCCAATCGTCCTAGAAGCGCGTTGCTTGGGATTAATATGCCTATTAAAGCGAATCTTGCTAAAGGGTGGCTTCAATATGGAACCAAATGGCGGCCATATGAAAGTGTGGCTTTAATTGCCATAGTCAACCGACCAAAATCCAACTCTTCACCGCAAAGCAAAACAAGCTTCACTTTGGCAAAAAAATGAGCGGGACGTCAGTCCCGATTGCGCTCCAATGTCCAAATTCGAAAACTGTGCTTACTATTTGCTTACTTATGTAAATAAGCCTAGTTGAGGAATTATCTAACCCATTGAAATCATTGGCGCACCCGACAGGATTCGAACCTGTGACCTCTGCCTTCGGAGGGCAGCGCTCTGATCCAGCTGAGCTACGGGTGCTTGGTTGGTGGTCTATAGCGGAGAGGTGGCGGCATCGCAACTGGGCTTCGGGCTGGTACTTCCTGGCGATATTTACCAATTGGAAACCCTGAAACCAATCAAAAACTGTTATTTCGCCTTGGCAACGGATTTTGGCGGCTGCCTTGCTATTTTACCCGGTGAGCGCCGGTTGTGTCATTCTGCAACAGCCTGGCAATCCACAGGAGCGGACCATGACAGCAGCAGCAATCGATGAAGCACCAAATGGCGAGACGTCGCCTACGCGTGTCGACTGGGTGGACTATGCCAAGGGCATTTGCATTGTGCTTGTCGTGATGATGCATTCCACACTCGGGGTGGAAAAAGCCATCGGCACTCCGGGTTATCTCGGGGCTTTCATCGAATGGGCAAGACCTTTCCGCATGCCGGATTTTTTCCTGATTTCCGGCCTGTTTTTGAGCCGCCGCATGCAGGTGCCCTGGCGCGAATACCTCGACAAGAAAGTTTTGCACTTTGTTTATTTCTATGTCCTTTGGATGACCATCCAGTTCGCTTTCAAAGGCTATGGCATTGCCAAGGCTGAGGGGCCGCTTGGACTTTTGACCGAATATGCATTGGGCTTTGTCCAACCGTTCGGTACGCTATGGTTCATCTATCTGCTGGCGATTTTCTTTGTGGTGACAAGGCTGCTGGTCCGGGTGCCGCCCCTGCTGGTGTTTGCCGTGGCGGCCCTGCTGGAAATGGCGCCGGTTGAGACAGGTTCGCTGATCCTTGATGAGTTCGCCGCGCGCTATGTCTATTTCTTTGCAGGCTCGTGGCTGGCCAGCCATATCTTTGCTTCCACATCGATCATGCAAACGCGCAATCTCCTGAGCCTGATGGCCATGCTTTATATCTGGGCCACGGGGCACAGCCTTGCCATGGCAACAGGGGCTGCAAACATGCCGGGCATGGGTTTGGTGCTGGGTTTTGCCGGGGCTGGTGCTGTCATCACGGCGGCCATTGTCATGGTGCGAACGGCCGCATTGCCCTGGCTGCGTTATTTTGGGGCCAATTCCATTGTGATTTATTTGGCATTTTTCCTGCCGATGGCGGCCATTCGCACACTGGGTTTGAAAATCCATCCTGCCATCAATCCGGACATTCTGTCGGCCTTGACAACGGCGGGTGCCATTGCAGGTGCGCTTGGTCTGTTCTGGTTGCTGCGCCATTCAGCCCTGCGGCTGCTGTTTGTCAGGCCGGCATGGGCAAGCCTTGCGGGTTGGGATTGGCCCAGGATGAAGACGGTGTCGTCGAAGACAGTGGAAACACCGGCGGGCGACTGGCATAGTGTGGGGCATGACAACAAACTCCAGCAACGACCTGAAGCCCGGTGACCATCTCTACCTGATCGATGGGTCCGGATTCATCTTCCGGGCCTATTTCCAATCCACCAATCAGGACCCCAAATATAACAGGCGTTCCGACGGGCTTCCTGTCGGGGCGGTGCGTTTGTTTTGCAACATGCTGTGGGGTCTGGTGAAGGGCAAGGCCATT
>JANONM010000318.1:0-4868 GCA_031420855.1 Hyphomicrobiales bacterium | reverse complement strand
CCGACAAGGCTTCCTATACGTTTCTTGAAACAGCCCAAAAGCTCGGCATCAAGAACTTGCACATCCACAAGGGCCCCACAATCTTGCCACTCAACCGCGATGCGTTTGACGTGAGGGATGTTGATGACGCTGCAACCGACTTTCAGGGCATGAACTTCATCGTTGAACATTGCGGATTGCCGCGCCTCGACGATTTCTGCTGGATTGCCACCCAGGAAACCAATGTTTACGCCGGCCTCGCCGTGGCATTGCCGTTTATTCATTCGCGGCCAGCCTATTTCGCCCATATCATTTCCGAACTCCTGTTCTGGCTTGGGCCAGACAAGATTCTCTACGGCAGTGACTATGGAATCTGGACGCCGAAGTGGCTGGTTGACAAGTTCATGGCCTTCGAGATTCCTGATGATGTCAGCAAGGAGACAGGTCAGGTTTTGACACACGAAATCAAGACCAAAATCCTCGGTCTCAATGCCGCAAAACTATACGGCATCGATATCGAAGCCCAAAAGAAGAAGATCAAGGCAGGTGGCGGATATTCCCATCTCTCTCATGCTGTTCACACAAAAGGCTGAGTAGCATGAATGTGTTTGTCGATCGAAGCGTGATGATACCTGACAGACAAGCCCAGGTTTGGGCTTGTCTGCAGTCAGTCACTGATCCGGAACTTGATGAGTCTGTTGTAGAGTTGAACTTTGTCACCAACGCCGATGTGGACGCGGACAACCACGTTCACATCGGATTTAGGCTGCCGACCTATTGGTGTGCTGCCAATTTTTCGTTTCTCATGGCCGATGACATGCGCCAGTCCGTGCAGACACTGGACTGGGTAAAAGGCGTCACTGTTGTGCTCGGCGAACATATGTATGCCGACAAGATCAATGCGGGTCTTTCACAAGGCCTGTCGTTTGAAGATACATTTGGTGCTGAAGCCGATGGCAATCTCGACGAGTTGCGCCAGACATTCCTGGTCAAGGCCTTTCAGCGGCGGCAAGTGGCGTTGCTCAACTTTCTCACAGCTGCCGGGCATGAACCGGAAAAACTGATTGCGCTGACGCTCAGTGATCTTGAGTGCCTGAAGCTTGACGCTGAAGGCCAGAAACTGGTGCAGCGTTACTTCGAACGCCGTCACGTTGTCGGTCCCATCCGTCCAGATGCCTTGGCCTTTATCACGAGCGAAGGTGCTGCACTGAAAAGCGAAACCTACGCGGCTTATGTTTCAGGATTGCGGCGTATTGGGGTGAATGCCGAATTCAACGGAGCGCTTTGTCGGGGATTGTTGGCGGTGCGTTTTGATCTTGAGACGCCCTATGTTCCAATATCCGAAAGACCAGTGACTTCTCAAACTGCGATTTAACGCAGGTCAAAAACAGCAATACTTGCAAAGTAAGGATACCCAATGCCCAAAATAATGCTTCATGACGATGCTGCACGTCAAGCGCTCGGACGAGGCGTTGCCAAGCTCGCCAAAGCAGTACGCGGCACACTGGGCCCCAAAGGCATGAACGCCATCATGGATCGCCCCATCGGCACGCCGATTGTATCGCGCGATGGTGTGAGCATTGCCAGCGAAATAGAACTGGAATGCCCGTTTGAAAACATGGGTGCGCAGGTCTTGCGGGAAGTGTCCAAGCAAACCAATGAAGTTGCAGGCGACGGCACGACAACAGCAACTGTGCTTGCTGATGTCTTGGTGCAGGATGGTTTGGAATGCCTCGAAAAAGGTGCAAATCCTGTTGAACTCGTCGAGGGACTCGAACTCGCGGTGCTTGAAACAATTGCAGCCCTCAAAAGCTCCGCAAAACCGGTGAATGGTCCGGAGGGTTTGCTGGCTGTTGCCAGCATTGCTGCCAATGATGCGGCCCTTGGCAGAATGGTGGCGGAAGCTTTCACACGGGCTGGCAATCACGGCATCGTTGCCGTTGAATTTGGCAATACAGTTGAGACGACTTTGGAAGTTGTCGAAGGCATGGCCTTTGAGCGGGGCTATCTTTCACATCACATGGTGACGGATGTTGAGAGAATGCAAGTGGTTCTCGACAATCCCTTTATCCTGATGACCGACCATAAAATCCAGACCATGGACCAGTTGCATGGTGTGTTGTCATTGATCGAAAAAAGCGGCCGCCCATTGCTGATCATCGCCGAGGAAGTGGCCCCACCCGTCATCATGCAATTGCTGGAGCGCCGCGAGCGGCATAATTTCAAAGTGGCCGCCATTCATCCGCCTGAATATGGCCATTGGCGCAAAGCCATGCTCGAGGATATTGCCATCACCACGGGTGGCAAAGTCGTGTCTGCCGATCTTGGCGGCAAGCTTGAAAAAACCGAATTGCATGATCTGGGCACGGCGCGGCAAGTCCGCATTTCATCATCAAAAACCCTCATCACGGCAGGTAATGGTGATCCTAAAAAAATCTTGGCCCGTCGCGAACAAGTGAAGCGCCAGTATGATGCAGCACCTGAAAACATCGAACGCGACAAGTTTCAGGAGCGCATTGCCAAACTGTCTGGCGGTACGGCGATGATCTTGGCCGGCGGTGCAACACCCGTTGAACAAAAGCGTCGCACGCAGTTGATTGAGGATTCGATCAACGCCACGCGTGCTGCAATTGAAGAAGGCGTTGTTCCCGGTGGCGGATTGGCGCTGCTCAAGATCGCACCCCAACTCGAAACATTGATCAACAGCCTGGATGGCAGCAAGAAGCTTGGTGCCGAACTTTTGCAACGCTCCCTCAGCATGCCGTTGTTTTACATTGCAGCCAATGCAGGTCTCAATGGTGCAGCAGAAGTCGCCAAGGTTTCCAAAGGCGCCAATGGTCACGGACTTGATGCCCGCAATGGCACGTTGGTTGACATGGTATCGGCCGGCATCGTTGATCCTGTGAAAGTGGCATACAGCGCCGTCCGCAATGCAGCGTCGGTTGCCGGACTTATCCTGACCACACAAACGCTGATCGCCAAGAAGCCAGATGACTATGATCCGACGTCGGGCCCAGCCTTGGGCGGTGGTGCAGAGTTACTGTGAGCTGAAGATATGTGGGAGAAATGCCGTGACCAACGCTGAACTGGCAAGTGCCAACGTGACTACAACTGCACCTGAAGTGGTTTACAGGCTCAAGAGAAGATCTTGACCATCATGCGGGACACCACACGCGGCTATGGTCTCGGTTCATAAACGCAAGATATGTGTTATCAACGGCGCTCTGAAGCGATCCACCAGTCGCGTTTGAATTGTCATGTTTGAATTGTCATGGATGTCTCCTCCCCCCTTGTGGGTGTAGAGACCGGAGAAATTGCGGGTCAATTCAAATAATCGTTGGTATAAGCAGTTCGAAAGTTGCATTATCAAAATGAGTGTGATCGACCATGTCATCGCGTGAGAGCATCCGTTTTCTTGCTGCATTGGAGCAAAAAATACTTTGGCTTTCGACATGGACAATTCACCATGCCAATCACCTGCGCGAAAATTCCGATGGTCTGAAAGTTGGCGGGCACCAGGCGTCTTCGGCGTCCTTGGTCACCATCATGGCAGCACTCTATGGTAAAATCCTCCGGCCACAGGATCGCGTCGCCGTAAAGCCCCATGCAGCGCCAGTGTTCCACGCCTTGCAATATCTGTTCGGCAATCAAACCCGCGAAAACCTTGTAAATTTTCGCGGGTTTAAAGGCGCCCAGTCATATCCCTCCCGCACCAAGGATGTGGACGATGTGGATTTCTCCACCGGTTCTGTTGGTTTGGGTGTTGCCCAAACGCTGTTTTCCGCACTCGTCCAGGATTATGTGAAAGCCCACGGTTGGGCGAAAGATTGGCCGACCGGACGCATGGTGGCTCTGGTTGGTGACGCCGAGCTGGATGAAGGAAATATTTTCGAGGCGCTGCTTGAAGGCTGGAAACATGGTCTCCGCAATTGTTGGTGGGTGATCGATTACAATCGCCAAAGCCTCGACGCTGTCATTCGCGAAGGTTTGTGGCAACGCTTTGAAACAATCTTTCGGAACTTCGGCTGGGATGTGGTCATTCTCAAATACGGGTCGCTGATGCAGCAGGCTTTTGCCGAACCGGGCGGCGAGCGCTTGAAACTGTGGATCGATACCTGCCCAAACCAGCTCTACTCCGCCCTCGCCTATCAAGGCGGAGCAGCGTGGCGCAAACGCCTGCATGATGAAATTGGGGACCAAGCAGAGACAACACAGCTTATCGAAAAATATTCAGACGCCGACCTTGGAAAACTGATGACCAACCTTGGCGGCCACGACCTGCCGGGTTTGATCAAAGCGTTTGAAGATGCGTCAACGCATGATCGTCCCACCTGCTTTATTGCCTACACCATCAAAGGCTATGGCCTGCCGTTTCAAGGCCACAAGGATAATCATGCCGGCTTGATGAACCCTTCGCAAATGGCAAGTTGGCAAACCGCCATGGGTGTGCGTGCCGGTCACGAATGGGAGAAGTTTGAGGCGCTTGGCATGCCCGCTGACGCATTTGATTTGGCATTGCAGCAAGTGCCATTTGTCCAACGTGGGCGAAGAAGATTGGCCGCACCTGCCATAGCCGTGCCCCCTGCCCTGCCATATCGCGCAACCCCTGTCATGTCGACCCAGGCAGGCTTTGGCCTTATCCTCAGCGAGATCGCTTCGTCGAATGAAGCCTTGGCCGACCGGATCGTGACCACGGCGCCAGATGTGACAGTCTCCACCAATCTCGGTGGCTGGGTCAACAAGCGCGGCCTGTTTGCGCTTGAAGCAATGGCCGACACCTTCAAGAAGGAAAAAATTGCCTCGACATTTACCTGGGAGTTCTCGCCCAAGGGACAACACCTGGAATTGGGCATCGCCGAGATGAATCTTTTCATCATGCTCTCGGCTCT
>JANONM010000317.1:0-3766 GCA_031420855.1 Hyphomicrobiales bacterium | reverse complement strand
TATTGTAGCAATGCCTACACCTATTGAGAGGTTGTTGCACAACCCAGCCATTTTTACCCTGCCATAAACGCTGGAAACCAGCTTTCGTGGGCGTGGCGGAGTTCTCTCAGGGAGATTTTTGTATCGCCGAGTTTCAGTTTTTTGCCTGCGACTTTGCCGATTTGGATGATTTCGATGTTTTGGGCTTGGGCGATGAGGGTGGCGGCTTGTTCGGTTGAACAGGTCACCACATAGCGGGCTTGGTCTTCGCCGAAGAGTTGCTTGTGGTCCGTGACATTGATCTCGGCACCGAGGTTTCCAGCCAGCGCCATTTCGATCACCGCTGAGACGAGGCCGCCGTCTGAAATGTCATGGACTGCCGTGACTTGGCCTGATTTGATAAGATTTCGCACGAAGTCGCCGTTGCGCTTTTCCACTGCCAGATCCACGGGTGGGGGTGGACCGTCTTCACGGCCCTGAATTTCGCGGAGATAGATTGACTGGCCGAGGTGACCACCATGGCTGCCGATGAGCAAGATGACATCGCCGTCGTTCTTGAATTTCACTGTGGCCATCTTGGTCCAATCCGCCATCAGACCGACCCCGCCGATGGTGGGCGTGGGCAGAATGGCTTGACCGTTGGTTTCATTGTAAAGCGAGACGTTGCCCGAGACGATGGGGAACTCCAGCGCGGTGCAAGCTTCGCCGATGCCTTTCAGGGCCAGCACGAATTGGCCCATGATCTCGGGCCGCTCTGGATTGCCGAAATTGAGATTGTCGGTGATGGCAATAGGGACTGCGCCAACAGCCGTCAGATTGCGCCAGCATTCGGCCACGGCCTGTTTGCCGCCTTCATAGGGGTCAGCCTCGACATAGCGGGGGGTGACATCGGATGAGACAGCGATGGCTTTTTTGTCCTTGATGCGAATGACGCCGGCATCGCCGCCCGGAATTTGGGCGGAGTTGGATTGAATCAGGGTGTCATACTGTTCCCACACCCAGCGCCTTGAGCACATATCCGGCGAGCCGGTGATTTTCAGGATGGCGGCTTTCAAATCGGCGGGGGCAGGCACGTCGCCGAGGGGCGCAGGCTTTTTGGGTTCAACCCAGGGCCGATCATATTCCGGCGCTTCGTCGCCCATTTGCTTGATCGGCAGATCGGCTTTCACCTCGCCCTGATGCTTGATGATGAAACGCTGGGTGTCGGTGGTCTTGCCGATGATGGCGAAGTCCAGGCCCCATTTTTTAAAAATCGCATGGGACGCCTTTTCCATTTCAGGGCGCAGGATCATCAACATGCGTTCCTGGGATTCGGACAACATCATCTCATAGGCCGTCATGCCAGCTTCGCGGCAGGGCACATGATCGAGATCGAGTTCGATACCGAGATCACCCTTGGCCCCCATTTCGACTGATGACGATGTGAGACCTGCTGCGCCCATATCCTGAATGGCGATGACAGCGCCGGAGGCCATCAATTCCAGGCAGGCTTCAAGCAGGCACTTTTCGGTGAAGGGATCACCGACCTGCACCGTGGGGCGTTTTTCATCGGCCTTGTCGTCAAATTCAGCCGACGCCATGGTGGCACCGTGGATGCCGTCGCGTCCCGTCTTGGCACCCAGATAGACAACGGGCAGGCCTACGCCTTTGGCTTTGGAGTAAAAAATCTTGTCAGCATCTGCTAAGCCCACAGCCATGGCATTGACGAGAATGTTGCCATTGTAGCGGGCATGGAAATTCACTTCACCGCCCAGTGTCGGAACACCGAAGGAGTTGCCATAACCGCCCACGCCTGCAACAACGCCGGATACAAGGTGGCGGGTTTTGGGATGGGACGGTTCGCCAAAGCGCAGCGCATTTAATGCCGCAATGGGGCGGGCACCCATGGTGAATACATCACGCAAAATGCCGCCAACACCCGTGGCCGAACCTTGATAGGGTTCAATGAACGACGGGTGGTTGTGGGACTCCATTTTGAAGATGATGGCCTGACCATCATCAATGTCGATGACACCAGCATTTTCACCGGGCCCCTGGATGACGCGCGGACCAGAGGTTGGCAGTTTTTTCAGCCATTTTTTGGATGACTTGTAAGAGCAATGCTCGTTCCACATGGCGGAACAAATGCCAAGTTCGGTATAGGTGGGCTCGCGGCCCAACAAGCCGACAAATCGCTCATACTCCTCAGGTTTCAGCCCGTGTTGTTTCACCAGTTCCGGGGTGATGGCGGGGTCGGGTTTTTGGGCATTGGTCATGGACGCAGCGTTTAAGGGCTGCGCACCCGAATCTCAAACCTTTAATATGGTTTGACCCGTTCCAATCAACCAGCCAAAGGTGGCACGTCGGCCTTGGCCTTTGGCTGTTCATTTTGGTTGTGATGAGCCAACATGTGGTTCACCCTGGCATCGAGTTTCAGTTTGGCTGTTTCAACTGCATCATCGGCAACATGTGTCGATTTGCCTTGATTGCCCAATAAACTTTTCAGAAAGTTGGTCATCCGTATCTCCTGCAATGTCCCATGTTTTGCAGCGGCGCAATTTCCATTTGCCTAAATATTGGTGTGAACGCCGCATAAACAAATGTGAGACCTGACAAGTCACCAACAACTCCCGTAAAATTCAAACGATCTGGCGACGCGGATTTTCAATGACGGAAAAACGGGTATTCCGTCTGGTCTGGCCTTCAAGCATGACTTCCATGCGGCCCATCATTGTCTGGCGTGCCGCTTCAATGTCGAAGTCAGCTTCAATCGTGGATTCTGTAGTGCGAAACAAGAATGCGAACATTTTTCACTCCGATGCAGTTTTGAAATAACCTGGTTTGCAGTTTCCCGCAGTTTCCCGGGGCAGGTGTATGAAGCAGTATTTTTTGTCGTTAATCCAGTGTTAATGCGTGACAGCATTCATGATTGATTAATGCAATGGTTTAGGTTTTCAGAAAGTTTTGCGCGAATGAAATTCAAAGTTCTGATCGTCGGCGGCTATGGCACCTTCGGCGGACGGTTGGTTGATTTGCTGCTCGACCGGCCAGAGTTGGTGTTGATGGTTGGCGGCCGGAACCTTGCGGCTGCAACGGTCTTTTGCGCGGCGCGGGAGGCCAAGTCGAAGGCCGGATTGGTGGCTTTGCAAGTGGCGCGGGACAATGCTGCGGCGGTGTTGGCTGCGCACCAGCCCGATATCGTGGTGGATGCATCCGGACCTTTTCAGGTTTATGGTGATGATCCGTTCGGGCTGGTGAAAGCCAGCATTGCCAGTGGTTGCCATTATGTTGATTTGGCGGATGGTGCGGATTTTGTATTGGGCATTTCGGCGTTCGATGACGCTGCCAAAAAGGCTGGCGTGTTTGCGCTTTCCGGCATGAGCAGCTTTCCCGTGCTGACGGCGGCCGTTGGTAGGGAACTGGCGCAAGACCTCGACGAAGTGCACAGCATACAGGCAGGTATCGCACCTTCGCCTTTTGCAGGCGTAGGCCTCAACGTCATCAAGGCGATTGCCAGCTATGCCGGAGGCGGTGTGGATGTGCTGGTGGATGGCCAATGGCAGAAGCGGGCGGGGTTTTTTGACAGCCGACGCATGCAGGTCAATGTTCCCGGAAAAATTCCATTGCAGCCTGTGCGATTTGCACTTGCCGAAGTGCCTGACCTGAAAGTTTTGACCAGGCTTTGGCCTTCAGCAAAAACCATCTGGATGGGGGCAGGGCCGACACCGGCCTTGTTGCACCGCGTGTTGTGGCTGGCGGCGGGTTTGGTGAAAATCGGGGTGTTGAAATCGTTGTTGCCACTTGCGCC
>JANONM010000316.1:0-2728 GCA_031420855.1 Hyphomicrobiales bacterium | reverse complement strand
TTCTGCATGTTGGCAGGCTATGGTGCCGAAGCCATCAACCCCTATCTCGCCTTTGAAACCCTGGAAGGCCTGCTGCCATCCCTTGATGAAAAAGTCACGGCTACTGAAGCCGTCAAGCGCTACATCAAAGCCGTTGACAAGGGTATCCTGAAGGTCATGTCGAAGATGGGCATATCGACCTATCAATCCTATTGTGGGGCCCAGATTTTTGACGCCATTGGCTTGTCGTCGGAATTCGTGCGGAAGTATTTCACCGGCACCGCAACAACCATCGAAGGCATTGGCCTTGCTGAAGTGGCCGAAGAAACCTTCTCCCGCCATGCCGATGCCTTTGGCCTGAACCCGGTTCTGGCCACCCAATTGGATGTCGGCGGCGACTACGCCCTGCGCATCCGCGGTGAAGCCCATGTCTGGAACAGTGAAACGGTTTCGACATTGCAACATGCCGTGCGGGGAAATTCTCTCGACAAGTACAAGGAGTATGCCCGCCTCATCAACGAGCAGAATGAGAAGTTGAAAACCCTGCGTGGGCTTTTCCGCATCAAGTCAGCCGAAGAAATGGGCCGCACGCCTGTTGCCATTGAAGATGTTGAATCCGCCAAGGATATCGTCCGCCGTTTCGCAACCGGTGCCATGTCCTATGGCTCAATCTCGCGCGAAGCCCACACCACACTTGCCATCGCCATGAACCGCATTGGCGGCAAGTCCAACACGGGTGAAGGCGGCGAAGAGTCGGACCGCTATGTGCCATTGCCAAATGGCGACAGCATGCGCTCGGCCATCAAGCAGGTGGCATCCGGTCGCTTTGGTGTGACGGCGGAATATCTCGTCAACTCCGACATGATGCAGATCAAGATGGCGCAGGGTGCCAAGCCCGGTGAAGGTGGACAATTGCCCGGTCACAAGGTTGACGCGACAATTGCCAAGGTGCGCCATTCAACGCCGGGTGTTGGCCTGATTTCACCCCCGCCACACCACGACATTTATTCCATCGAAGATCTGGCCCAGCTGATCTATGACTTGAAGAACGTCAACCCGGCGGCGCAAGTCTCGGTGAAACTGGTTTCCGAAGTCGGCGTTGGCACTGTTGCGGCGGGTGTGTCGAAGGCCCATGCCGATCACGTCACTATCTCCGGTTATGAAGGGGGAACGGGCGCATCGCCTCTGACGTCCATCAAACATGCTGGCTCCCCTTGGGAAATCGGCCTTGCTGAAACCCAGCAGACGCTCGTCACCAACGACTTGCGCGGCCGCATTGCCGTGCAAGCCGATGGTGGCATTCGCACCGGACGCGACGTGTTGATCGCCGCACTACTCGGCGCCGATGAAATCGGCTTTGCCACGGCACCGTTGATTGCTGCGGGCTGCATCATGATGCGGAAATGCCATTTGAACACCTGCCCCGTGGGCGTCGCAACGCAAGACCCTGAACTCAGAAAGCGTTTCAAGGGCCAGCCTGAACATGTGATCAATTTCTTTTTCTTCGTTGCTGAAGAATTGCGCGGACTGATGGCCGCCATGGGGATCAGGAAATTTGTTGATCTCACAGGTGCCACGGAATGGCTCGACACCCGGAAAGCCATTTCCCATTGGAAAGCCAAGGGTCTGGATTTCGGCAAACTGTTTGCCAAGCCCGATGTTGTGGAAGGTGTTGCAACGAAGCATGTGACCACGCAAGATCATGGCCTTGAAAAAATCCTTGATCGCAAACTGATTGCCGAAGCCATGCCTGCTCTCGAGGGCGGCAAGCCCGTGGTGATTGAAACCGCCATTCGCAACTCAGACCGCACGGCAGGTGCCATGTTGTCTGGCGAAGTGGCCAAGCGCCATGGCCACAAGGGTCTGCCTGAAGATACCATCCACGTGAAGCTGACGGGCTCCTCTGGCCAAAGCTTTGGCGCATGGGCTGCGGCTGGTGTCACCCTGGACCTGACAGGCGAAGGCAACGATTACGTTGGCAAGGGCCTTTCAGGTGGCAAGATCATCATCAAGCCCCGCGCCAGGATTGGTTTCAAACCCGAAGAATCGATCATCGTCGGCAATACGGTGCTCTATGGTGCCATCACGGGAGAGGCCTATTTTCGCGGTGTGGCAGGTGAACGTTTTGCCGTGCGAAACTCTGGTGCCGTTGCCGTCGTCGAAGGCACAGGCGACCATGGCTGCGAATACATGACGGGCGGCTGCGTGCTGGTGCTGGGACCAACAGGCCGCAACTTTGCCGCCGGCATGTCGGGTGGCGTGGCCTATGTGCTCGATGAAGACAAGAGCTTCGAAAGGCGCTGCAACCTTTCCATGGTTGATCTGCAACCCATCCCCGAAGAGGAAGAACTCCTCGAAAAACATCAGCACCACGGCGGTGATCTCGAGTCCCATGGCCTTGTCGATATTACCTCAGGCATGGACAAGCATGATGCCACCCGCATCCATGAATTGCTGGTGCGGCATTTGAAGTACACGGACTCAGCCAAAGCACAAACCATCCTCGACAACTGGGCAACCTACCTGCCAAAGTTCGTGAAAGTCATGCCGGTGGAATATGCGCGGGCTTTGGCAGAACTGGCAAAGGCACAAGAAACCTCAAACGGCATGACCGTCGGCGTCAAGCGGAGCGCGTGAGCTATGTCCGCTTTTGCACCACCCCCTCATCCCGTCATCCCCGCGCAGGCGGGGATCCAGCTTGGGCAAACTCCGCACTTGCGGCAAAGCTGGACCCCCGCCTGCGCGGGGG
>JANONM010000315.1:0-8627 GCA_031420855.1 Hyphomicrobiales bacterium | reverse complement strand
GCTGGCGAAATCAGGTGCATGTCCATGCCGAAGCTGCGGGCTGTGGTGGCAAGCCGCTTGTACTCCGTCCAGCGATCCTGATTGGTGGCAAGACGCAGGCAACCCGTCATTTTCCAACCCGTTTCAAGACTGGTTTCGGCTTTCAGGTTTTTGTAGAGTTCAACGGAATATTTCAGCACACGGGTGATGGAGGCTGATGACCGCAATTGTCCGACAAGCCCTGCTGCATGCCATGTGGAGCCCGAGGTGATGCGCCCCTGTTCCAGCACAACGACATCGGCCTTGTGGTTTTTGGCAAGATGATAGGCGGTTGAACAGCCGATGATACCGCCTCCGATGACGACGATCTGCGCCTGGGTGGGCAATGTCATGGCGAAATCTTTCCGTACACTGACTGATAATCCGACAGTGCCGCTTCATATCGACTGCGGTTCTCGGTTGCGTAGGCTTGGTAGTCAACGCCAGGGGCATTAAGGAAGAGGCCGGAAACCATGGCCCACAGGGTTTCGCGCAAAAGCGAGGCGCATTGCATGGCCGCGAAAGCCCGCTGCATCTTGGCATCGGGCAATAGATGAAAATAACTTTCCATGAGCGTTTCAGCCTGGGCCGGAGTCATTTGCGCATTGGATGCAGCGCCAGCCAAGTCAAACATCGCCGTATTGAAGCCGGCATACTCGAAATCGATGAGCCAAAGTTTTTCGCCATCGTCCAAAATATTGCCTGGCAGCAGGTCGTTGTGGCCAAAAATGATCGGCAATGGCACTTGCACCGATTCCATTGCCTCTGCCTGGGACTGGAAACTTACAAGTTGATCCGTATACGGTGTATTTTTGGCTTTCAATGTGGCGGCATAGTCCCTGATCACATGAAAGACCCAGAACATGAATCCGGGTCCCGTGACGTAGCGTGGCAATGCGTTGTGAAAGCCTTTGAGAAGTCGACCGACCCTTGCCGCATTTTGGCGCACATCTGCTTCGGTGAAAGTTTTTGCACCGAGGAACTGGGTGACAATCACCCCATCAGCCGCATAGCACACTTCGGGAGCCAGACCAGCGGCGTGGGCGGCCTTGGCCACCATGGTCTCACGGTCTCTGAAAACATGATGAAATGGATAATTCAGGCCAAACCGCACCACGTGCTTTCCACAGGCATCACTGACCAGATAATTGGCGTTGCTCAATCCGCCCTTCAGCACAGAAATTTCAATTGCACCGTTCCAGCAAGGCAGGGCATTGATTTTGTCGGCGTCTGAAAACAGCGTATGAGGCATTGTCGGATTGTGCTCCGGCATTTCCAAAACACCAACGCAATTCGTGGCAATATCGCTGGAATTTCTAATATTTTTTACATTTTGCCACGAAATTTGAACAAATTATGTTGTTAAAACCACATTCCCACTCAGAAACCGGGTTTTCGTTTTTCCTTGAAAGCGGCCACGCCTTCTTGCATTTCACTATTTCCAGCGGCCGCCAGCCCTGCCAAGGCTTCCATGGCGCGTTCGGCGTCTTCGCCTTCTGCTGCGTTGATCAAAAGTTTGGCGACTTGCGTGGCAATGGGGCCGCGCACCAGCAGCGCCTCAGCCATTTTGTTGGCCTCGCTGAAGCTCAGCCCTTTCGCAACCACGCGATCTGCAATGCCGAGTTTGACGGCTTCCGACGCGGTGAATACTTCGCCCATGATCGCCATGCGGCGAACGGTTTGGCTGCCCAAGCGCCGCACAGCCCGTTGGGTGCCGGACCAGCCGGGAATGATGCCAAGGCCGGTTTCGGGCAAGCCGAATTTGACATGCTCTTCTGCAATGCGAATGTCTGCGGTGACGGCCAATTCGAGACCTCCACCCAACACATGCCCGTTCAATGCTGCGATAAGTGGCTGGCGCAACCGTGCCAAAGCATCAAATGCGCGATGGCCGTCTCTTACCCATTTCAGACCGAACTGTTCTGGTGGCCAACTTGACCAGGCCGCGATATCACCACCGGAACAGAAACATTTTTCACCTGATCCCGTGATGATGGCGACACGGATCGAACTGTCAGCATCAATCAGAAGTGCAGCACGTTCAAGTGCCATGATCATTTCGAAGTCGAGGGCATTCAGTTTCTCTGGCCGATCAATCATGATCGTGGCGATTGCTCCGTTTACGGAGCATTTAATCCTGTCGTCGCCAGTATTTTTATCCATGGAGCTGCATCCCCATCACGCCTGTTTCAAAAAGACGATTGTCCATCAGTTTTAGTTCTGGTGAGACAATCAGCGGGAACTCCGATTGGTCAAGAATATTGGCTTGCAATTCGACACCTGGAGCTATTTCGGTAACAACTATGCCTTCGTTGACGAGACGCAATACACAACGTTCCGTGATGTAGGTGATATCCTGTCCTTGCATTTTGCCACGCGGGCCTGAAAAGGAAATCTGCTCCACGTCTTTCACCAGCTTCTTTACCTTACCTTCCTTGTCGATGCGCAGCTTGCCATCGACAATATCCATCTTGGCTCCCGCATTGTAAAAGCCGGAGTAGATAATCTTTTTTCCCCGCGCCGTGATGTCAACAAAGCCGCCTGCACCTGCCGTCACATGGCGGCGGACGCCGAGTTTCGAGACATTGACGGAGCCATGGGAGTCGATTTGCAGGAACGAAAGCAACGCACAATCAAAACCTGCTGCCTGGAAATAGGTGAACTGATAGGGCGATGGCACAAAGGCCTCTGCGTTGGATGCGCAACCAAACTGGAATTCGAGCAGCGGCACACCACCCACAGCCCCCTGCTCAATCACCCATGTGCATTTTCCATGCTGTCCCTCTTCAATCAAGATACGTGGCACATTTGCTGAAACCCCAAATCCCAGATTGACAGCCCAACCGGCCTTCAACTCCTGGGCAACGCGTCTTGCGATGACTTTGCCAGTGCCAAATTCCATCAGCGAAAAACTATCCAGCGAACGTAATTCCTCGCCAGAAATTGCAGGATCATAAGGCGTTTGCGTGGTTTGCCATTGCTCAGGGGCTTCCACGATATAGTCCACCAATATGCCGGGAACGCGAATCTGATGCGGGCGAAGCGTGCCATTTTCGACGATGCGTTTTACCTGGGCAATGACGATGCCACCATTGTTGTGGGCGGCCAAGGCAATGTCCATGGCGCCGAGATAAGCGCCTTCTTGTTCGAAGCTGATGTTGCCGCGTGCGTCACATTCGCTGCCGCGCAATATGGCGACATGGGGAACGATGGCGGGGAAATACAGCCAATCCTCGCCTTCGAAATTCATGTTGCGAACGATAGGGTGTTCAGCTGCACGCTCATTCATGGCGCAGGCTTCGTGGCGGGGATCGACGAAAGTATCAAGGCCAATTTTGGTGATAACGCCGGGGCGCTTGGCTGCCGCCTCGCGCAGCATGTCAAACATGATGCCGGAGGGAACATTGTAGGCAGCGATCTGGTTGGACGTAATCATCTGCCAGATGCGCGGCGGTTCTGAGGATGAAGGGCCTGAGGGATAGGAACCTGCGATGGTGCGGGCAATCAATCCTTCTCTGGCGATGTGATCGATGCCACCGATGCCGAACATGTCTCCAGCGGCGATGGGGTGCAACATGGTGAGGCGGCGTGGATGCTTTTCACGTTCAAATCGTTGGCCCAAGGCTTTCAGCACGGCATCCGGGCAGCAAAGACCTGATGATGAATTCACGGCCACTACGGCATTGTCGGCAATATGGCTGACGGCTTCGAGAGCGGAGACAATTTTTGGCATGCTTCACCTGTTGCCGCGGATCATGTCAGCGGCTTTTTCTGCAATGGCAATTGTGGGGGCGTTGGTGTTGGACGACACGACTTCCGGCATGATGGAGCTGTCGCAGATGCGCAATGCTTCGATGCCATGCACGCGGCATGTGGGATCAACAACCGACATGGCGTCGCGTCCCATTTTGCAGGCTCCCACGGGATGATAGGAGGAGCGGGCATTGGCGCGGGCAATGGCTTCGTAGTCGGCTTTGGTTTTTGCGCCAGGGCCGGGGAAATGTTCTGACGAAACATATTTGCCCATGGCCAACGTACGGCCCACCTCTTGCGTGATCTTGATGCCTTCGATGTGGCGATCCAGATCATATTGTTCGGCAAATGAATTGGGATTGATCAGTGGCTTGTCAGCAGGATCAGACGAGCGGAGGCGCACATGTCCACGTGAGCGCGGTCTGGTATGGTAGGAATTGCAAGTTGCACCATTGCCGCCGGGCACTGATCCCACACCCTCCTCAACACCAGCACCAGCGAGAAAATGGAATTGCAGGTCAGGGGTTTTTTCCGAGGCGTCGCCCCACCAGAAGGCACCTGCCTCAACAATGTTCGAAGCCACGGGGCCATTTTTGAACAGCAAATATTGCAGTCCCGCTGCCAACTGCCAGTACTTCTTCTTGTACTTGTCATAGGAGTGCGGGCCGTTGAGAATCCAGGTTACATCGGTTGAGAAATGATCGTGGAAATTTTCTCCCACGCCAGGAAGATGGTGCACGACGTCAACACCGACTTCTCTCAGATGCGTCGATGGCCCGATGCCTGAAAGCATCAGCAATTTTGGCGAACCAATGGCCCCTGCACATATGACAACTTCACTTGCTGCATCAATACGTCTTGTCTGGTTCCCCTCCACAACTTCAATGGCCGAAGCCCGGCCATTTTCAATAATTATGCGGTTGACAAACAAGTCGGTGCGCAGCGTGAGATTGGCGCGATGCAAGACTGGTTTTAGATAACCGGTTGCGGCGCTGCAACGACGGCCATTTAATGTTGTGGTTTGATAGAGGCCCGTACCTTCTTGTTTTCCTGAATTAAAATCAGGATTGAAGGGCATGCCGATTTCCATGCACCCCTGCACAAAGGCTCGCGATACGACATTGGTGGATGGCAAATCTGAAACTCCCAAGGGTCCATCAATGCCATGATCTTTGCCGCCCAGCCGGGTATTGCCTTCTGACTTTACAAAATAACGCTGCAGGTCCTTGGCAGCCCAGCCATCACAGCCGTGTTTGCCCGCCCAATTGTCATAATCCTCCGGGATGCCGCGCGTGTAGATTTCAGCATTGATTGAGGAACCGCCGCCCTGCACGCGGGCCTGGGGATAGACAACTGTGCGGCTGTTGGCATGGGCCAATGGGGTTGTTTGATAACCCCAGATCAACGGGCCGCTGGTCATTTTGAAAAAGCCCACGGGCATGTGAATGAAAGGATCGGTATCTTTCGGTCCCGCCTCAATCAACAGGACTTTGGCCTCCGGCATTTCACTCAGACGGGCAGCCATGACACAGCCGGCGGAACCACCGCCAACAATCACATAGTCATAACCCTCAGCCGCCATAGCCCGCTCCTCACACTGCGGCCTTGCCACAGTCAGAACTTCACCTTATAAATAACCAGTTGGTTATTTCAAGGGGCACTGATGCCACGCGCCATCGAAAAATTTTCCCGCGATCCTGACGCGACCCGCAAGCGCATTCTGGCGGCGGCAAAACGCGAGTTTGCCCAGCACGGACTTGGGGGTGCAAGGGTGGACCGCATTGCGCTTCGGGCCAAATCCAACAAACGCATGCTTTACCATTACTTTGGCAACAAGGAAGATTTGTTCGCCCGCACACTGGAAGATGCCTATGGCGCATTTCGCCATGCCGAAGCAGATTTGCGTCTGGAAGAAGATGAACCCGTGACGGCGATCAAGCGGCTGGTCGCATTCACCTGGCAGTACTATCTCGATAATCCGGAATTCATCACGTTGGTCAACAGTGAAAACCTTCACAAGGCAAAACACCTGAAAGCATCACAGGTGATGGATGATCTCAACAAACCGTTTTTGGCACGCATGGAACAGATACTGAAACGTGGTGAGTCCCTCGGGCTGTTCCGCAAGGGGCTCGATAGCATTCAGGTTCTCATATCACTCTCAGGGCTTGGATTTCACTACTTGACCAACCGTCACACCGGGGCAGTTGTCTATCACCGTGATCTGATGGAACCGGGGGCGCTGGAAGCCCGACTGAAGTTCAATACAGAAAGTGTGCTTCGCATGGTTTGCACGGCACAGACAATCAAGAAACTGGAGAAGATATAATGGGCGTGGCTTTGGTGACAGGGGCGCGGCGCGGCATTGGCAAAGCCATTGCACTGGCCTTGGCTGATGATGGCTTCGATGTGGCAGTGGCTGATGTTGTGGCTTCCGACGAGTTGCAGGCAGTTGCCGCTGACATTCGGGAAAGAGGAGTTGCCAGCTTTGCTGTTGCGGCTGACATTGCGCGGATTGAAACCCATGCAACCCTGCTGGATGAAGTTGTGAAAGCATTGGGGCCACTGACAACTCTCGTCAACAATGCTGGCGTTTCCGTTTTGGCGCGGGGTGATTTGCTTGATGTGACTCCTGAAAGTTTTGATCGCTGCATGAACGTCAATACGCGGGGTACGTTTTTTCTCACCCAGGAATTTGCGCGGCGGTTGCGGGATTCGGTGACACCTTGCCATCGCAGCATTGTCACCATTACATCGGCCAATGCCAAAGCCGTGTCCATCGCTCGCGGCGAATACTGCATATCAAAAGCCGGTGCATCGATGATGTCGAAGCTGTTTGCTTCGCGGCTTTCCGATGAAGACATCGGGGTTTATGAAATCCAACCGGGCATCATTGAAACGGACATGACAGCGCCGGCCAAGGCAAAATACGACAAGCTGATTGAGGAGGGGCTTACAGTGATCAAGCGCTTTGGCACGCCGCAGGATGTGGCACGCATTGCGGTGACCATGGCCAAGGGTTTGCTGCCTTACACGGTGGGCCAGGCCATTCTGGTTGATGGTGGCTTGATGACGGTGAGGTATTGAAATGTGGATCAAGTTTCCTGAAGGTCGTTATACTTTAACGGGCGAGCCGTTGGCCACACGAAAACCCAATGCACCTTTCAACCGGATGGTTTTTGCAGCGGCCCACGTTGTAGCTGATCCTTTCAGCAACAATGATCCGACCGGAGCACCTGCCTTGGATTGGCCGCGCACCCTGGCCTACCGCACACATTTGCTGGACCTAGGCTTTGGTATTGCCGAGGCCATGGATACGTCACAGCGTGGCATGGGTTTGGATTGGCCAACAGCACTAGAATTAATCCGACGGACACTGGATCATGCTGGCTCGCGGGCGGGACAAATATTTTCGGGCGTTGGCACTGATCATCTGCTTGCCTCCGATGCCCGCTCAATTGAAGATGTGGTGCGGGCCTATCTCGAGCAATTGCATGCTGTGCAGAAACTCGGGGGGCGCGTTATTCTGATGGCGAGCCGCGCTTTGGTGCGGGTTGCCCAATCTCCCGCTGACTATGACAAGGTTTACGCCCGCGTTCTCGCTGAGGCCGACCATCCCGTGGTGCTGCATTGGCTTGGCGAAATGTTTGATCCGGCGCTGAAAGGTTACTGGGGGACCGATGATTTCCCGGCGGCCATGGAAACTGCCTTGCGGATGATTGAGGCCAACAAGAAACATGTTGATGGCATCAAGATTTCCCTGCTGGATGATCAGAAAGAAATTCTGATGCGGCGCCGATTGCCCGACGGCGTCAAAATGTACACAGGTGATGATTTCAATTACCCCGCCCTCATTGCAGGCGATGAGCAGGGTTGTTCGCACGCATTGCTTGGAATCTTTGATGCCATTGGGCCGGTTGCTTCTGCTGCCTTTGCCGCATTGGGCAAGGGAGATGTGAAAAAATACCATGCCTTGATGGCACCAACGGTGCCGCTATCGCGACTGATCTTTCGTACGCCGACGCAATTTTACAAAACCGGCATTGTGTTCATGGCCTGGCTTAACGGTCATCAGGACCATTTCATCATGGTCAATGGTGCACAAGCCATGCGGCCCCTGCCCTATTTTGTTGAGGTATTCAAACTTGCAGATCAAGCGCAGCTCTTGCGTGATCCTGAGTTGGCAATGCGGCGCATGAAACAAATGTTGGCAATTTATGGTGCGTGATCTTTCGGGGCGACTGGACCTCTGTTCCATCAACACCGCCACCCTGGGCTTTCAGGCACCAATTGGCGAGGTGATCGAAGCCGTGGCGCGGGCAGGATTTGGTGGCATCGCGCCATGGCGGCGTGAGGTTGAAGGGCAGGATGCAGCAATCATCAGTAGACGGATGAAAGACGCAGGACTTCAAGTGACTGGCTATTGCCGCAGTACTTTCATTCCAGCCACAACACGCCGTGAATTTCTGCAAAACATCGAAACCAACAAGCGGGCGATAGCCGATGCGGCAATGCTGAATGCCAGTTGCTTTGTCATGGTTGTGGGCAGTTTGCCTGACAGGTCGAAGGACTTGAGAACTGCACGGGCGCAGGTAGCGGAGGCCAGCGCCTTGCTTGCGGCTTTTGGCAAATCTGTTGGTGTGCGGATCGCGCTGGAACCGTTGCATCCGGTTTATGCGGCCAACCGTTCTTGCCTCACGCTTTTGGCGGAGGCCCTGGATATCTGTGATCAACACAATGATCCATGGCTCGGTGTACTGGTCGATGTCTATCACCTGTGGTGGGATCCCTATCTGGCGCGGGACATCAAACGCGCCGGAGATCGGATATTCGGTTTCCACGTCTGCGACTGGTTG
>JANONM010000314.1:0-3632 GCA_031420855.1 Hyphomicrobiales bacterium | reverse complement strand
AGCAATACCCGGCTGGGAGTTGATCCCATGAGCCGGGTGTTTTCTTGAGTTTTTTTGAGGCGCGAGACCCCGTTGACGGGGTACTGCCGGATTTTGAGATACGGAAGTAGAGACCATGGAAAAAGTGCCAATGACTGCTGGTGGCTATTCGTCGTTGATCGACGACGTAAAGCTTCTGAAATCTGTCTAACGCCCGCGCATCATTCGCGCCATTGAGGAAGCCCGCGCCCATGGCGACCATTCTCAAAATGCCGAATATCAAGCCGCCAAGGACGCCCCGGGCTCGAACGAATCGCGCGTGGCTGAACAAGAGTACAATAATTCCCGGGATGTCGTGATCGATGTTTCCAAACTCTCGGGCGACACCGTGAAGTTCGGTGCCAAGGTGACACTGATTGATTGCGATACGGATGCCAAGTCGGTGTATCAAATCGTTGGCGACATGGAAGCTGATGTCAAAAAAGGTCGCTTGTCGATTTCCTCCCCCATGGCCCGCGCCATTATTGGCAAGAAACAAGGCGACAGCGTTGAAGTCAACACGCCGGGCGGCGGCAAGTCTTATGAGATCGAGAAGGTAGCCTGGAACTGAACATGCTGCGCAGAGACGCTCCTTAAAGCACCGGGCGGTCAGTTAGATCCAAAAATTTCGTCATTCCAAACGCGAGTGTAGCGCAGCGGAACGAGCGATTTGGAAACCCGCTTTGCTCGCCGCAAGCGGGGTTCCAAATCGCTTACTCCGCTGCGCTGTGTGCGCGTTTGGAATGACGAAAACAGAAGTGTGGTGCACTACAATTGACCGCCCGATGCTCGAGCGGCATTAACGCTATCAATGCTGTCATTGGTATGACGTAGAGTTCACAACCGCGACAAAAACCCGGCAAACGCCATCATGCCTTCGGGCCAAGGGCCATGGCCCGATTGCGTGTTGATGTGGCCTTGTTCACCGGCTTCGATCATTTTCGATCCCCAGGCCAAAGCCATGTCGGCAGTGTTTTCGAGGCTGCCAAAAGGATCGTTGCTGCTGGCAATGATGGTTGAAGGAAATGGCAAAGGTTCACGGGGAATTTGCGCAAATACCGGATCGATGTGGGGAAGGCCGGCAAGGGCTGATGCCGAGGGTACGGAGACCAGAAATGCCCCTTTGATCTGATGGGCCAAACCCAAATCAACGAGGCGCGGCACGGCGTGTGCCACCAATACCGTACCTGCCGAATGGGCCACCAAAACCATGGGGCGCGACGATTTCTCCATGGCAGCAACCATGTGATCAACGGCTGTCTCCAATGAAGGAAAGTTCCAATCCGGCTGCTCAACAACCCGTGCGGTTGAAAGCCTTGCCACCATGCGCGACTGCCAATGCTCAGGCCCCGATCCTGCATGGCCGGGTAAGATTAGAATATCTGAGTCTGATGATTTCATGGCGGAAAAAATGTTTCGCCTTCAGTTACCGGGCAAGGGCTTTTTCAATTGCCGTTGTAATTTTCTGGCTCATCGGTTCAGTGGGCGTTGAGAACCAGTCGATGAAACTTCCATTGCGGCCAAACAGGTATTTGTGGAAGTTCCATTTGGGCCGTCCCAGCATACCTGCCTGCTTGCCCGCCCATTTGTAAACGGCATGGGCGTCGCTGCCTGAAACCACGGTCTTGTCAGCAAGTGGAAATGTCACGCCATAATTGATCTTGCAAAACGTGGCAATTTCCTCAGCTTTGCCAGGTTCTTGAGAACCAAAATCATTGGCGGGAACACCGATAATCACGAGGCCCTTGTCTTTGTAGTTTTGCCAGAGTTTTTCAAGGCCATCATACTGACCGGTGTAGCCACATTCTGAAGCGGTGTTGACCAGCAGAACAACTTTGTCCTTGAATTCTGCAAGCGGCATCGGCTTGCCGTCGATACCCGTGAGGGTGAAATCTTTTAAGGTTTGAGCTTGAGCCATGGCTGTCGATAGCACAAAAAATGACAAAGTGAAGATGACGAGGCGGCGATGCATGATGGTTAAACGGGTACTTTGCAGCAGCGGATCAGTTTCGTTGCAGCCGTTTTACGGCCCATACCAGCAGCCCTGCAACCAATCCCCAGAAGGCCGCGCCCACACCAAGAATTGAAATGCCTGAGGCCGTCACCAGAAACGTCACCAACGCCGCTTCTATATCCTTCTGGTCTTTCACCATACCAGCCATGCCGCCCATCAGAGGCGCAAACAGGGCAAGCCCCGCCACCGCCGTCACAAGTTCCTTCGGCATGTGCCCCAGCAAGGCCACAAAAGTTCCCGCCGCCAAACCAAAAACCACATAAAGCGCTACATAGGGATAAATCATTTTCCAGCGTTGCTGCGGATCAGGGTGGGCATCAGGCCCCGCCACCAGCGCTGCCGTGATGGCTGCCATGTTCACGGCATGGGTGCCAAAAGGCGCTGCCAATATACTGCCAAGCCCGGTCACCAACAGGCATGCGGCAACTGGCGGTTCATAGCCATTGGCCCGTAACACGGCAAAACCCGGCAGGTTTTGCGAGGCCATGGTGACCAGATAAAGCGGTAAACCAATGCCGATGATCGCCGTGGTGTTCCATTGCGGAAGATCGAATGTCAGGGGCGTAACGCTGATCGGTATGGCGCTTGAAAACGCGCCACTGATCCCGGCAAACACCAGCCCCAGCAGCACCACCACAGGCACCGTGTACATGGGCACCCACAAGCGCAGGATGAAAAACGCCAGGACCAGCGGAACCACCAATGTGGGCATTGCCAAAGCTGCGTTGGGAACGCCAAGCACATAGCGCAGCAATACGCCCGCCAACATGGCCGCCGCGATGCTCGCTGGCATTTTGTTGATGGCTTGCGACAGGGGCTTGATCAGCGCCGTGATGACCATCAACAGGCCGGCAAACATGAAGGCCCCGATGGCTTCTGGAAAACTGATACCCGATGCACTTGTGGCAATCAGCACCGCTCCTGGTGTTGACCATGCCACCATGATGGGTTGCTTGTAGCGATAGGCCAGCAGGGCCGACGTCGCCGCCATGGCAAAACACAAGCTGGCTGCCACCGAGGCCTGCTGGGCCGCTGTTGCACCAACTGCCCGCGCACCTTCGATGACCACAAGGATGGTCGAGGCAAAGCCGACAATAACCGCGGCAGTTGCTGCCGAAATCAGTGAGGGCCAATGATTTTCAGCGGTTGCTTTCAAGGCAGGGGAACCTCTGGTTCATTTTTTGCCACATGCAGAATAAGCGAGGTTTTAACGCTTTCAACATTGGGGGCTTTTGACAAGGCACCCATGACAAAACTTTGCACAGCGGCAAGATCGCGGGCCACACAGACCAGCATGAAGTCGGCACCACCCGAAACCGCATAACATTCCCTGACAATCGGCCAGGTTTTGGCGCTGCGCTCAAATGCTTCAATTTCATGCTGAGCTTGGCTCTTCAGTCCCTCCAGCGCAAACAGCTTGACGCCATAATCAAGCTTGTCCCGCGCCAATTGGGCACGGTAACCCGTAATCAATCCTGCTTTCTCAAGGGCCTGAACCCGGCGCAACGTCGGCGGCGGCGAAAGTCCCACACGATGGGCCAGTTCCACATTGCTGACGCGCCCCTCGCGCTGCAATTCGCGCAGGATTTTCCAGTCAATG
>JANONM010000313.1:0-1783 GCA_031420855.1 Hyphomicrobiales bacterium | reverse complement strand
CAGGCCCGCGCCAAACCTTCCATGCTCGGCTGGTTCGTCGGCCAGGTGATGAAAAGCACAGGCGGCAAAGCCAACCCCCAGGCGGTGAATGACATCTTGCGCCAAAAAATTGATATTAAGCAATAAATTCAATTCTGTAATACCAGCATTTGCATATCACCGCTGATCCGCTATACTCCGTATGCTGACTTGTTCGGCATGCTTGGGGGCGTTTGGATAACCTGCGTTAGGGTCGGGCATAATCTTTTGTTGGGAATTGGGCAGTCTTTCGGTTTTTTTGTCCGGGATACGCAAAGTTTTCTTGTGAGTATTGGGAGAGCATCGATGGCCAAGCCATCCAAAAGTGCCGTCAAGGCAAAGCCAGCGACCGCCAAAACAGTGGCTAAAAAGCCGTCGGCGTCAGTTTCTCTGAAAGCCGCGCCAAAAGCACCCGTCACGCGGGGGCCTTCGACAGCAGAAAAAAACCGGTTTACCTTGTACGGATCTGCAGGCTCAGTTCCAACTTACATCGCCGCATTGATGCTGTCGGTTTGCCGGCATCCCTTTTCCTATATCCATATCAGCATGCGTGATGGGGCTCACAAGCAGCTCGATTACCTGGTGAAAAACCGCTATGGCCAGGTTCCGGCATTGCGCGACGGCCAACACTACATCGTTCAATCCGCCGCGATTCTGCTGCACATCTCTGAAGCTTTGGGCAAATTTGATGGCAAAACCATGCCTGAACGCAATCGCATTCGCGAGTGGATGTTCTGGCAGTGGGACAAGCTTGCGCCACCGATTATCCGGTTGCGCGCCCGCGCCAAGGGATTGCGCCAATTCAGCGATGAGGTGCGTGTCATGTATGATACAGAGGCCAAGGCCGCACTTGCGGTCCTGGAGCAGGATCTGACCCGGCTGGAATGGATTGCCGGCAAAAAGCCAACGGCGGCGGATGTGGCCATATATGGTGTTCTGCGTTACGCACCCGATGCCAATATCGAGTTGGCCCATTATCCACATGTGGTTAAATGGAAGCACCAGTTCGAAGCCTTGCCAGGATTTGCTCTGCCAGAACAACTTTTGCCAATGGAGAGCAGGCTGGTGTAAGAACCGGGCATAAGCCAGCGAATCCTGAAAGCAAATTCTTGAAACAGCAAATCAATCCCGGCGTCGTTGATCTTGAAGTCAAGGACGATAACAGCGATTTGCCATCCCCTAAGCGGCGTCAGCACCGCCAATGGGGTGGGGCTTTTCTCGGGCTGTTGTTTGGCATGGGCGGTTTGGCCTTGGGCCGGCTCGGCCAACTTTATCCCGCCTTCGATGTTTTTGCCCAATTCAGCGTCCAGTTCATATTTGTCGTCTTTGCCTTTTCATTCGCCACCTTCATGCCGAAATACAAAGCCCTGATCGGCGTTGTCTTGTTTGTCATGATGAGTGTTGCCTATGGTGCATGGCCGATTTACGTCTCAGGCGACGTTACCAAAGGGCCGTTTCCCATGGCATCAGGAGAACGTGCCATCAAGGTCGCCCATTATAATACATTTGTCTGGAACAACGACCTGGCCGCAGTGACCAAGGAAATAGAGCGACTTGATGCGGATGTCGTCACGTTGATTGAATTTGACAGTTCAAAAAGGCCGGTATTGCAAAGCCTGTTGCGGTCCTATCCCTTCCAATACATCTGTGATGACGTTCCCTATTGTCACCTTGCCATTGTGTCGAAGCACCCGATACTCGCGGTTTCTGCCAAAGGCCTGTGGGAGGGACCGGCTTTTATCAGTGCGCAGCTTGGCGGCGCCAT
>JANONM010000312.1:0-2963 GCA_031420855.1 Hyphomicrobiales bacterium | reverse complement strand
GGCAAGCTTGGTAATCTCAACAGACATTGTCTCTCCCTCTATGGCATTTTGGTCAGCGCTTTTGCTTTTTCCAAAATCAGGCTCTTGACGGCCCCGGCACTGTTGGGAAGTACTGTGAAACTTTCCGGGCGTTCCATCAAGCCTTTTAGCTTGGCGGGCAGTTCAGGGTTAATGCCCGTGGCTTTTTGTACGGCGTCGGGGAATTTTGCCGGGTGGGCCGTGGCCAATACAACCATGTGGCTATTCCCCATATGGTGCTGCGCCACGTGAACACCAACAGCTGTGTGGGGATCAAGCAATTCTCCCGTGGTGGCGAGGACGGCTTTCATTGTGGCCGAAGTTTCAGCTTCACTGGCGCGGCCTGAATCAAATTCGTCTCGGATGGCGGCAAGTGCGGCATTTTCAAGGGTGAAGCTGCCGGACTGCTTGAGGCCCGCCATGGCGCGGACAACGGCGTCGGGGTTGCCATTGTTGGCGAGATACACCAGGCGCTCGAAATTCGACGACACCTGAATATCCATCGACGGGCTCGAGGTGGCGTGAACGCCGGTGACTTCGTAGCGACCGGATTTCAGGGTGCGGTCGAGAATGTCATTGGCATTGGTGGCGATGACGAGGCGGTCGATTGGCAGGCCCAAACGCTTGGCGACAAGCCCCGCCATGATGTTGCCGAAATTGCCAGTGGGTACCGTAAAACTGATTTTGCGTTCAGGTGCGCCAAGCGCCAGACCTGCGAAAAAATAATAACTGATCTGCGCCATGACGCGGACCCAGTTGATGGAGTTGACACCCGCCAGTTGCACAGCATCGCGGAAGCCATGGTCGTTGAAGAGGTCCTTGACGATGGCCTGACAGTCGTCGAAATTTCCCTGAATGGCGATGTTGGTGACGGCAGGCGTGTTGACGGTTGTCATCTGGCGGCGCTGCACGTCAGAGACCAAGCCATGGGGATGCAGAATGAAGATCGAAGCTTTCTTCGAATGCTGGAAAGCTTCAATCGCGGCCCCGCCCGTATCGCCCGATGTGGCTCCAATAATGTTGGCCCGTGTGCCGGATTTTGCCAGGGACCAATCCATCAACCGCGCCAGCAATTGCATGGCCACGTCCTTGAATGCGATGGTGGGGCCGTGAAAAAGTTCGAGCAGCCACAGGTTGGCATCAAGCTGCTTCAAGGGCGTTACCGCCTGATGGCCGAACGTGCCATAGGCATCGACAACCATGGCTTTGAGTTCGGCATCGGGAATGGCACCATCAACAAAGCGCTGGGCAATGGCAAAGGCCACATCGGTAAAGGGTTTGCCTCTGAGGACGCGAAGCTCTTCTACGGAGAACGCCGGAAAATGCTGAGGCAGATACAAGCCACCATCCCGGGCAAGGCCAGACATCATGGCGCCTTCAAAATCAAGGACGGGAGCGGAGCCCCGGGTGGAGATGTATTTCATGGGCCGCGCTCATAAGCTTTTGGAGGGAAGGCGGCAAGGGAATGATGGAAGTTCGACTCGCTGAAACACCCCCTCCCCCCTTCGGGGTACTCCCCCGGCCAAGACGCCGAGGGAGAAACGTTTTCTTTCTCCCTCGGCTTCTTGGCCGGGGGAGTACGGCGAAGCCGGGAGGGGGTGTCTCAGCGAGTCCGAACGATCCGCCAAACAAACAACCCCGTCATCACCACCAGCACTGCCGCGAGTCCAAACCAGGTAATCGCATAGCCCAGATGATTGTTGTTCAATTCAGACTTCGGGGCATCAACAAATAGCCCTTCGGTGCCGGGGGAGCCGGGGATGAGATGCAGCACTTCGCCGCTATGAGATGTGGATCCCGTCATCGCGTCGAGGTCCCAATGGTACCAGAGGTTTTCAGCCGGATTGTTGTCGACATCAAAAAAACCACGGCCCATGTCGTGTTTTTGCAGGTGGCCGATGATCGTGACTGTGGTTTTGATGTTTGCAGGCATGGCGGCGGTTTGTGGAAGCTTGCCGCGGCTGACAAGTATTGTTCTGCCATCCTGCGAATCAAACTTTTGCAACAGCTGCCAGGCTGGACCGCCTTCATGGCTACTGAGCATGCGCAACGGCACTTGATCGACAAACTGACCCGTGAGCGTGACTTTTGTCGTGTCAAAATTGGCAATCAGCTGATTTTTCCACGCCAGTCTTTGCACCTGCCAGACGCCCAGCCAGAGCAACAGGGCCAATGCCACACTTGCTGTCAGCAGTATGGGCCAGATGCGTGTTTTCATGTTCCAGCCTGCACTTCCACCGCCCTCATCCGTCTCGCGCGATCCACCTTCTCCCGCTCCTTCGAGGCTCGCAGGAACTCGCTCCTCAGGATGAGGGCGGGAGTGGTCGGTGCGCTTGCGCCGGGTGAGGGACTGCGCACTTCACTCGCCCGGAATAACCGCGCCTGCCGAGCCCCAGATGTAAACTGCGGCGAACAGGAAGAGCCAGACCACGTCGACAAAATGCCAGTACCAGGCGGCGGCTTCAAAGCCGAAATGCTGCTTGGGGGTGAAATGGCCTTTCATGGCGCGGAACAGGCAGATGATCAGGAAAATCGTGCCGATCAACACATGGAAACCATGGAAACCCGTGGCCATGAAGAAGGTGGAGCCATAAATCGTGCCGCCATTGTTGCGGTTGAAGGCAAACAGGGCATGGCCATATTCCCAGGCTTGAACGCAAGTGAAAATGATGCCCAGAATGATGGTCAGGATGAGGCCCCATTTCAGGCCCTTGCGATCATTGTGCAACAGGGCGTGGTGGGCCCAGGTAACGGTTGTGCCCGAGGTGAGCAGGATCAGCGTGTTGAGCAAAGGCAAATGCCAGGGATCAAAAATCGGCGTGTGCTGGACAACCTGATCAATGATGGGAGCTGGGGGCCAGACGCCACCTGTCGCTGCCAAGCGGGCGGCCTGCAGGGGCTCACCGGCAAACAGGCTGGCATCAAAATAGGCCCAGAACCAGGCA
>JANONM010000311.1:0-2283 GCA_031420855.1 Hyphomicrobiales bacterium | reverse complement strand
AAGGCGACGTGCGGTTTTTATTGCCGGAGCGTGGCGTGTCGCTGATTGATCAACCGGGCAAACCCTTCCATGATCCTGAAGCCGACAATGCGCTGTTTGAGGCTGTCGAAAAAACCCTCCGGCCCACCCGTCGCCGCACAGTTCAGCGCGTCAATGCCAATATCAATGATCCACTGTTTGTGGAAACTGTCCTGACAGCCTTCGCCAGCATCACGCCAACAATTGCAGGGAGATTTTGAGTGCCACGTTTTGAACGAACCGCCCTGATGGAAAAATTCCAGGATATGAAAAACCGCCGCATTCCGATTGTCGGTGGCGGTGCGGGCACCGGGCTTTCGGCCAAATGCGAGGAAGAGGGCGGTATCGACCTCATCGTGATTTACAATTCGGGCCGCTACCGCATGGCAGGCAGGGGCTCGCTTGCGGGTTTGCTGGCCTATGGCAACGCCAATGACATTGTGATGGAAATGGCGAAAGAGGTTTTGCCCGTTACCAGACACACGCCGGTGCTGGCAGGTGTCAATGGCACCGACCCGTTTTGCATGTTCGACAAGTTTCTTGATGACCTCAAATCAATTGGCATCTCCGGCATTCAGAACTTCCCGACAGTTGGCCTGATTGATGGCACCTTTCGCGCCAACCTCGAGGAAACCGGCATGTCCTATTCCCAGGAAATCGATCTGGTGGCACTCGCCCATGTCAAGGACATGTTAACGACGCCCTATGTGTTCAATCCCGGCGAAGCCGCTGCCATGGCCAAGGCCGGGGCCGACATCATCGTCTGCCACCTCGGCCTCACCACTGGTGGTTCCATCGGTTCAAAGACGTCTCTGAAACTGGAAGATTGTCCGGGCATTGTCGATGCATGGTCGGAGGCTGCGCTGAAAGTGAACGGCAATGCCATTGTGCTGGTGCACGGCGGCCCGGTCTCTTCTCCTGAAGATGCCAGCTTTATCTTAAGGAACACCAAGAACTGCCACGGCTTCTATGGCGCATCCTCCATGGAGCGATTGCCGACTGAAGTGGCGCTCACCGCGCAAACCAGGAAATTCAAAGCCATCACCTTTGGCTAGGCTTGGCATGCTTAAAGCTCGATGACTTTTCCCGTGCGCACACTTTCATCTGCGGCCAGAACGATGCGCAGTGAATTGATCGCTTCTTCAACGTGCATGGTCATATCCCGGTCATGGATGATGGCGTCGAGGAACAAGGCTTGTTCGCGGTTGCAGAGTTCCTGATGGCCGGGCTCATCGTCCATCTGGATGAGATCATCACTGCGGGCAAATTTGCCGTCTGGTTTCAATGCTCCATGATGCAACCGCAGGGCCGAGGTTTTGGTATGGGCGTCAACGTTGGACGAGTCAGTTTTCGCTTCGTCCATGGCGATGGAAACAGAACCCTTTGGGCCGATCATGTCTTTGACAAAAAATGCCGTTTCACTCATCATCGGCCCCCAGCCCGCTTCATACCAGCCGACTGAACCATCATCGAATGTCACTTGCAACTGGCCGTAATTATACATGTCCGCCTTGACCTCGTCGGTCAGGCGCACGCCAATGGCATGCACCCGCTTGGGTTTGGCACCAGTGACCTGACACATCACATCGACATAATGCACGCCGCAATCCACCAGCGGCGATATGGAATTCATCAGTTGCTTGTGCACCTGCCATTGCGCGCCCGATGACTGTTGATTGAGATTCATCCGCATGACCAGCGGCTTGCCCAGGGTCTTGCCAAGTTCGACAAACTTCACCCAGGAGGGGTGGACGCGCAGAATATAGCCGATGACGATCTTGCGATTCTTCAGTTTAGCCAGTGCCGCGATTTCGCGGGCTTCTTCGACCGATGCAGCCAGAGGTTTTTCGATGAAGAGATGACAGCCCGCGTTCAAGGCACTGCGGGCATATGCGGCATGGGTATCAGGCCATGTGTTGATGGACACGGCGTCGGGCTTTGATGCAGCAAGTGCCTGTTCATAATCGTTGAAGAGGGCAATGCCGGGAAATTCGGTTTTGAGGTCGGAGCGATCGTCAATGCCACGGCTGCAAAGACCGGCAATTTCAAATCCGTCATTGGCTGCATAGGCGCGGGCGTGGGAAAGTCCCATGTTGCCAACCCCAACCACCAGAACCCTGATCTTGCTCATGTGCCCTCGATCCACGTTTGTTTGACGTTCAATTTTTCATCTAGATGCACCAGACTGGCAAGCGCACCCGGTGCAATCAGGCCCAGTTGATTTTGCAGACCGAGGAACCGTGCCGGGTTGGCCGATGCCATGCG
>JANONM010000310.1:0-5823 GCA_031420855.1 Hyphomicrobiales bacterium | reverse complement strand
TTCCTCATCCTCGACGTGGCCCGCTACAAATATCCACCCGTCTGGGTGAAAACCGCCGACCTGTTCGGAGCCATGAACACGACCGACAAAGACAACGACAACAAGACCCGCGGCTACATCGTCATCGCGAAGAAATAGCGCAGTTGAAAATAAGGCAGCTTAATGTCCGAATACATCGCACTCATCTCCACCACGGGATTCGGAGCCAGTTTTACCGACTGAAGCCTTGGCCTTTCACATGGAAGGGAAAATCGCCTTTAATTGTCGTTACAATTAAATTGACGGTAGTTAATTGTAGTTTTATTGTCCATATGTGAAAATTGAGTTCGATTTAAACAAAAGCCGCAAGAACGCTGCTGAGCGGGATTTGCCTTTTGACAGGGTTGCGGAATTTGATTGGCGAACTGCCCTCATTTATCCCGATGAACGCTTCCGATATTCCGAATTGAGATATGCCGCTCTGGGTTTCGTTGGAAAAAGGTTGCATTTTATATGTTACACACCCACGCCAGAAGGTGTCAGGGTGATCAGCTTTCGAAAAGCCAACAATAGAGAAGTAAAGCACTATGACAAAACCTATCATCAATGAAGATGGTGAGATTAGAGAACTCACCGCCGCCGATATGCGGAAATTTCGCCCCGCGTCCGAGGTTTTGTCGTCAGAGCTTTATGCAATTCTGACAAAACGCGGCCCGGGCGAGCGCGGTCCCCAAGTTGCACCTGTCAAACAGCAAGTGACGTTGCGGCTTGACCAAGATGTGCTGGAAACTTTCCGCGCTTCAGGCGCAGGGTGGCAGGGCCGTATCAATGCAGCATTGCGCAAGGCAGTCGCCAAAACCGGTCGGCGTTCGGCCTGATGACACAGCAGGATACACCCAAAATCCTCGGCAGCAGCGATTGCAACCTGGCAACTTATGCCGCTACTTTTCGACATATCCCCCGTTTGCCACCAGCCGCATAAATGCTGCATCTTCCAGCCAACTGGTGTATTGCCTTCGAATCGCGATTTTTTGCCATGAGACCCTGATGCCTGAAGACTTGATGCGCTATGACCAGCTTGCCCAAAACGCCCTGCGTGGCGTGGTGCGCGAGGCTTTGCGCAAAGTGCTGAAATCCGGCCTGCCTGGCGAGCATCACTTTTATATTGCCTTCAACACCAAATTCCCCGGCGTCATTCTGTCCCCCCGCATTGCCGAACGTTATCCCCGGGAGATGACAGTGGTGCTGCAACACCAGTTCTGGAACCTCATCATCACAGAGGAACGGTTTGAAGTCGAACTGTCGTTTGACAACATCCCGGAAAAACTCGTCGTCCCCTTCAACTCCATCAAGGGCTTCCTCGATCCTTACGTGCAATTTGGACTGCAGTTCGAGGTAGTGCCGGTAGAAGACCAGGGCGAGGCACATTTATCTGTTGTTAAGCCTGATGCTGTTGTTGCTGAAGGGGCAAGCGCAAACCCGGCGGATGCAAGACCAGGAGAAGCCAAGGTTGTTTCGCTCGATGCATTCCGCAAAAAATAGTCGCTGGCTCTGCCTGGCTGCGGGCGTCATGGCCATTGTCCAAGTGACAACCGCATTTGCCGAGGAACCGGGAAGTCCCGGGCTGTTGGATAAACCTGGCCTGGCCGACCTCGCCACTGGTGCCATTGATGCGCCGACTCCAAAAAACATCTATCAGATTCCGGCCAAAAAACTTTTTGGCAAGCAGCGCGTTCCAGCCAAGCTCATCCCCCGTGCCATTGGCACCTACGCCAAGGGCTGCCTCTCGGGTGCCAAGGCGGTGCCGATCAATGGCGATGCCTGGCAAGTCATGCGTCTCTCCCGCAACCGCAACTGGGGCCACCCCGAGTTGATTTCCTTGCTTGAAGACCTGGCCATCAAAGCCAAAGCCAGTGATGGCTGGAATGGCCTGCTTGTCGGAGATTTGTCGCAACCCCGTGGTGGCCCCATGTTGACAGGCCATGCCAGCCATCAAATTGGTCTTGACGCTGACATCTGGCTGACCCCCATGCCGGATCGCATCCTCAGCCAAAAAGAACGCGAAAACATTTCAGCCACCATCGTCACCAAGAGCCGCCTGGAAATCAACCAGAAGGTCTGGACCGACAAACATGCGAGCCTGATCATGCGGGCTGCCAAATATGCAAAAGTCGGCCGGATTTTCGTGCATCCGCCAATCAAGGCCGAGCTATGCAAGTGGGCCACCGGTGATCGCTCATGGCTGGCCAAGGTGCGTCCACTTTACGGCCACAACTACCATTTCCACATCCGCATGAAATGCCCGGTTGGCATGGCAGGCTGCAAGGACCAATGGACACCAAAACCCAAGGATGGAACGGGTTGCGGCGAAGAACTGGCCTACTGGATGAGTGACATCCCGTGGAAACCCAGAAAACGCGATCCTTCAATTCCCTATGTCAAACCAAAACCCGTGCCGCCCTTGACTCTTTCCGGCCTTCCTGCTGAATGCCGCGCCGTTATATCCGCGCCCTAAGGTGCGCGGCATTTTGTTGCCCACAGGGGGTGGGTTTTCATGAGCACAACTGCTGCAGCCGATCAACCTGGCGAACCGCAAACGGTTCCTGCTGACACCCATGGCCATCAGAATGACGGCAACAAGAACAAGATCAAAATGGCCTTCGCCACTTTGGGCGTGGTTTACGGCGACATCGGCACCAGCCCGCTTTACGCCATGCGCGAAGCCTTGCATCCGGTGGTACAGGCAGGCGGCAACATACGTCTGGCAGTGCTCGGCGTCGTTTCCCTGCTCATCTGGTCCCTGCTCATCGTGGTCACGCTGAAGTATGTGATCATGCTGATGCGCGCCGATAATCGCGGTGAAGGTGGAATTCTTTCACTGGTCGTCCTGGTCGAAACCCTGCTCAAGAAAAAGGGCGGATTTGTTCTGGCCCTCGGCATCATTGGTGCTGCATTTTTCTTCGGCGACGCCATGATCACGCCAGCCATGACAGTGTTGGGCGCGGTCGAGGGCCTGAGTGTCATCAATCCCGATTTCTCAGGCTTCGTCGTGCCCATCACGCTGGCAATCCTCGTCACCTTGTTTACCTTCCAGTATAAGGGCACTGCTGGTGTGGCAGCAATTTTTGCGCCCTTGACCATGCTGTGGTTTGTCGTCATCGCCATTATGGGTGTCAGTCATATTTTCGATGACACGGATATATTCCTGGCTTTCAACCCAAGCTACGGCCTTGGCATGCTGATGGACAAGCCCGGGCTGGCACTGATGGTTTTTGGCGGTGTTTTTCTGGTCTGCACAGGTGGCGAAGCCCTTTACGCCGACATGGGCCATTTCGGCAAAAACCCGATCCGCATGGCTTGGACGGCCGTCGTCTTGCCAGCCTTGCTGCTCAACTATCTGGGTCAGGGTGCCTTCGTCATCTCCCATCCCGAGGCCGTTGAAAACCCGTTCTTCCTGATGGCACCAGCCTGGGGTCTGATCCCGCTGGTCATCCTCGCTACCGTTGTTGCTGTCATTGCGTCCCAGGCCGTCATCACCGGGGCATTTTCCATTGCCCAGCAAGCCATGTCGCTTGGCTTGTTGCCGCGCATGAGCATCACGCACACTTCGGAAACCGAACAGGGCCAGATCTATGTGGGACAAATCAACTGGCTGATTTTCTTTGGCGTGGTCCTCTTGGTGTTGGTATTCAAATCATCTTCCAATCTTGCTTCGGCCTATGGCGTGGCAGTCAATACATCGATGATCGTCGATTCAATTCTGGCACTGATTTTCTTCTGGCAATCGCGCAATCTGCCGCGCTGGTTTGCCATCCCGGCCCTGATATTCGTCCTTGCTGTTGAACTGATGTTTGGTGCCGCCAATGCCCTCAAGATTGTTCATGGTGGTTACATGCCGGTTCTCATTGGTGCGACGATCATCCTGTTGATGCTCACCTGGCAAAAGGGACGCCGATTGCTGGCCTTGAGAATTGCCAGGGAGTCGATCGAACTCGAAGGTCTGTTGGAGAGCCTCGAACGGCGCTCGCCGGCCCGTGTGGCGGGCGCTGCGGTCTTTATGCAAACCGCCGCCAAGTTTGCCCCGTCAGCGCTCATGCACAATCTGAAACACAACCGCGTGCTGCATGACAAACTCATCTTTGTGACCGTTGAAACAACCGAAGAACCGCGCCACGAAGGCGACCGCGTCACCGCCCGGCAAGCGGCCCTTGGTGCCTGGATCGTCGAAGCCCGGTTTGGTTACATGGAACAACCCGATGTGCCGGCAGCGTTGCGCGCCTGCAAGGATCATGGGCTTGAAGTTGATCCGCGCCAGGCCAGCTATTTCCTTGGCCGCCGCTCCATCCGCATTTCGCCGCGTGCTGCCATGCCCTTCTGGCAACAGCGCATCTTCATCATGCTGACCAACCAGTCGGCAAGGGCCATCGAGTTCTTCCGCATTCCGCCCGACCGCGTCGTTGAACTTGGCATGCAGATGAGCATCTGATGCAATCCCTGCCCGCCTTTGCAGCCCCCGGAAAATTCTACCGTGGCAACTTGCATACCCATTCGACCCTCTCCGATGGCGCATGGGCACTTGATGATGTGGTTCAGGCCTACCAGCGCGTAGGCTATGATTTTGTCATGATGTCAGAACACTTCATCCAGCATTTCAACTGGCCCGTCGCCGACACACGACACCTGCGCACAAATGACTTCACGACAATCATTGGCGCTGAACTTCACGCACCCGTCACCTCCGCTGGCGAATTCTGGCATATTCTGGCGGCTGGCCTTCCGCTGGATTTTGCACCTGCCGCAAAAAACGAAACCGGACCAGACCTTGCAAAACGCGCCATCGCGGCGGGAGCCTTTGTCGCCATCGCCCACCCCGCCTGGTCGCGCTACACCATTGAGGATGGCCGCGCCCTGTCATTTGCCCACGCAGTCGAAGTTTATAACCACGGCTGCGCCATCGAAAATGACCTCGGCGAAGGCCATTACTTGCTGGACCAACTGTTGAATGAAGGCCACCGCCTCACCGCCATCGCCACCGATGATGCCCATTTCAAAACACCCGACCACTTCGGCGGCTGGGTCCACGTCAAAGCTGAAAGCCTGGAACCAGAGGCCCTGCTCTCAGCTCTGAAAGCTGGCCATCACTATTCATCCCAAGGCCCTATTTTCCATGACATTCGCATGGACGGCAAACTGATCGAAATCGAAACTTCACCCGTCGATACCATCACTGTCGTCTGCGGCAATTCCAGAAGCTGCGTCAAAAACGGTCGCGCCATCACATCAGCCAGCTTTGATCTCGCCACCCTGGAAAAAGGCTGGCTCCTCGAAAAACCCAGCCCGTGGGTAAGGATCACCGCCATCGACAACGCCGGAAAGCGGGCGTGGAGCAATCCGGTGTGGTTTGAGTGAACAAGCTTGGCGAAGCCTGCCATTGTTCGGCGTACAAATATGTTGTACATGTGGTCCATGGACACGCTGAGCTACTCCAAACTCCGCGCCAATCTGAAATCGGCACTCGACCGGGCTGTGGATGATCATGAAGTCATTACAGTGACTCGCGCCAACGGTCGCGATGCGGTGATCCTGTCCAAAGAGGACTACAACGCGCTGGCCGAAACGGCCTACTTGCTGCGCTCCCCCGCCAACGCCAAACAATTGCGTGAAGCGATGAAGCGGCCAAGAAAGCAGATGGTTGAATTCAAGTCAGTCGCGTCCCTCAAAAATGCGCTTGGTCTTTGATCCGAAGGCACTGGAACACCTGCGATTCTGGACCGAGACAGACAGGCGCAAGGCACTCCAGATTTTAGACCTGATCGACGCGACTGCAAAAAACCCTTTCGAAGG
>JANONM010000309.1:0-5266 GCA_031420855.1 Hyphomicrobiales bacterium | reverse complement strand
GATATGCCCCACTCAAATGAGTCTATCAGGTTTTGACCTCCAGCTTCAGTAGGTTTGGGCCGCCAACTGACAGCCCCAAGATTGACACTGACATTGCTGCGTTCTTTCCCCTCACCCCGAAAATGCCCCCACTCCAGAGCTTCGTCCCGCGCAATCAATTCATTGAGTTGACAAGCCATGGTTCTGGTTGTTGCAAAGCGGCCTGCCAGCACTTCTTCACACAACAACCGCATCGAATCCCGCAAGCCCAAAATCTGCTGGGCATCCGAAAGCTTTCGCCCGCCGACGGTGACGCCATCCAGCAGCGTCTGAACCTCAGGAAACGTCAAAGGATTGCCTTCAAGCTGCGTCGCTTCCCACACAAATTGTGGCAGGGATTTTTGAAACCGCTTGACGGCGCGGATTGCAGTGCCTGACTCGACCAAAAGCGGAAACAACTCGCGATTCCAGAAAATGCCGAGTGGCTTCGTCAATTGCTATGCCCCTTGAATTGCATTTTCCTGTACCCGCGAATTCCGGCCCTAATGCGCCTCGTGGGGTGGCAGTTTCAGGTGTTGTTCCACGCGTTGCAGGCGCTCTTCAAATTCTGTGATCAAAACGCCATGGCCAATGGTGGAGGAATGATATTCCATGACAGCCCGGTTCAGATGGGTGATGCGCTCACCCAATCGCTTTTCCATCGTTATTAAATCCGAGGCAACATCTGCCCGCAATGATTTCACCTCGGAACGCACATCGGCGACGTCATTCTTGGTTGCCATTTTCTCGCGCACGTCACCGACTTCACCGCGCATGCCAGTAATATCATGGCGCATTTCGCGCAGCAACTTCAGAACAAGATTTTCGGGTTCACTCATTGCAATCTCTTCAACATGCCACAACTCTGAAACTGCGAGAACAAAAAGTCAACAAAATCTCAAGTCAGCCCACGACCATTCTGTCCTTCGCCCTGACCTTCATGCTCTCACTTTTCAACTGACCACACGCCGCCATGATATCGCGTCCCCGGGGCGTTCGCACCGGAGAGGCATAACCGGCATTGTTCAAAATCTCGGCGAAGGTTTCAATGACGGGCCATTCCGAACATTCGTAAGCGCTGCCTGGCCAGGGATTGAAGGGGATGAGATTGACCTTGGCTGGAATGCCCGCCAGCAAGCGCACCAATCGCTTGGCATCGGCCACGCTATCGTTGATGCCTTTCAGCATGACGTATTCAAAAGTGATGCGACGCGCATTGGAAGCGCCGGGATATTTGGCGCAAGCTTCAAGCAGAACCGCAATCGGATATTTCTTGTTGAGGGGTACCAGCTTGTCGCGGATTTCATCTGTCGTGCCATGCAGGGAAATCGCCAGTGACGTGCCGATCTCTTCTCCGGCCCGGCCAATTTCCGGCACCACGCCGGAAGTTGAAAGCGTGATGCGGCGCTTTGAAATGGAAATACCTTCGCCATCCGAAGCAATGTCCATGGCCAGCTTCACATTGTCAAAATTATACAAGGGCTCGCCCATGCCCATCAGCACCACATTGGTGATGTAACGGCCAGACAGGGGTGGCTTCGGATTGGCAGCGAGATCATCGGGCCAGTCTTTGATGCGGTCCCGCGCCAGCATGATCTGGCCGACGATTTCCTCAGCCGTCAGATTGCGCACCAGTTTTTGCGTGCCGGTGTGGCAGAACGTGCAGGTCAACGTGCAACCCACCTGGCTGGAAATACACAAGGTGCCCCGGTCTTCTTCCGGGATGTAAACCGTTTCAATTTCATGGCGCTGGCCGCGCTCATCGGGGGCAAGGCGGAGCAACCATTTCCGCGTGCCATCGGTGGAGACTTGTTCGGTGACGATTTCGGGGCGCGTGATCTTGAAGGCTTCTTCCAGTTTGCTGCGCAACTCCTTCGAAATATCCGTCATGGCGGCGAAGTCGATAACGCCGCGCTGGTAAATCCAGTGCCACAATTGCCGCGCCCGCATGCGCCGCTGTTTGTCCGGAACCCCGATGCGGACCAACAGGTCAGCCAAGCCCTCGCGTGACAGCCCCACGAGAGTGGGCCGCAGGTCGTTCTGAATGTAGCGTTCGGGAATATTTGCAATAAGGTTCGTGCTCATGCCGTCCCCTTACTTCATTTCATAGGCCCCGACCATAGGCCCGAGCGGCAGAAAACCATCATTGCGGCCAAGCTCCGGGGCATAGAGGCCCGACACCGAGCCATCAAAAAACAACGCATTGCGGCACATCAGCTGGTCCCGGAACAAGCTGGCGAATTCATGGAAGGTCACGGCAGTGTCAGAAATCGCAAAAACCGCATTGCCATCTGCATTGATTCCCACACCGTTGCGGATTTTGCGCGACGTGCCAGTGGCCGAGAACTTGGGATGGATTTCGCCATTGATCACCAGCATGGGGCCGGACTGGCTGGCAAATTGAGGCTTGATGCCGGATTTTGCAAAAGCCTCGCTATCCAGCACGCCAGGTTTGCCGTTTGAAATGTAAAACACCCCATTGGGTTTCAGGTGAAAATTACCCGCCCCATTCCGGCGGTTAAGTTTTTTCGCCTGCTTGCCGTCTTCCACATAAAGCCCGATGGGCCGCTGGTTCTCATCGAACATCCCGGCGTTCATGGCAAATTTCAGGCTTTTGTTTTCAGTTGCAAGCGCTTGGGAAAGTGCGCTGAAATAGCGGAAGGGCTGGCCTGTCGGGTCGAGATTGAAGACTTCAAGTTGGATATCATCGGCTTGCGGCCGACAAACCGTGTAAAATTGCCCTTGCTGTTTGAGGGCCGTGCAAGCAGTTTCAGCCCGCGACGACCCTGCCACTTGCGGCAGCAGTAACAGGCCGATGACTGGCAGTAAAAACCTGGTCCTATTTGCAAACACTGTCGATCTTCGCCAGGGCTGCCTTCAATCCGGCAAGCGTGTAGGTGTCCTGGGTTTCCGTGCCGCGCTGGGATGTGCCTGAAATCTTCATGGACTTTGCACCTTTCATCGCCGCAACAATGGCCTTTTCCGTTTCAGGTTTGTCAGTCCACGCCATGTTGTCGACGGGATAGAGTTCAAAACTCGTGTCGCCCAATTCCAGCTTGACGCCAGAACCATCCTTGAAGGTATAACCGATGATCGTCGACACTTGCCCCTTGATCTTGCGACCGGGCCAATGTGTAATCATGAAATAAGCCGGATCCCGGTTGACTTTCTTGTTCGCATCGCTTTTGGCGGGAGCCGAGAAGACATAGCAAACCTTTGAATCCTCAGCCTGGTAGGTAAAAGCTTCCCATGCCTCAAACTTGCCAAGCGATGTTGGTGCCACAGGCGGCTCTTGCCCAAATGCTGGCAACCCGGCAGCCAAAAGCCAACCTGCGCCAAGCAGTATCCCAGCCGAAAGTCGTCGAAAATCATTGTTCATCAGGTGAATATCTGCCGCCAAGTCTTAATATCCGCCAAACGCGGACGAGAAAACTCCATCAAGCCAAAAATTCCGGCCCAATTACGGCAGAACGCCACCAAGGGACAAACTGACGCCTGTGCAAGCCCTGCCGACATCCCTAAACCCATGGTCTCATGGACCCAAACCAGAAAACCATTCTCATCACAGGCTGTTCATCGGGTATTGGCTGGACCTCGGCCATCGGTCTGAAAGCCCGGGGCTACCGGGTTTTCGCCACAGCGCGAAATCCTGCGGACCTGCAAAAGCTGGAAGCCATGGGCCTTGAGGCCTTGCAACTCGATTACCGCCACAGCGCCTCGGTGCAGGCCTGTGCGGCCGAAGTCAAGCGCCGCACCGATGGCAAGCTGTTTGCCCTTTACAACAATGGCGCCTATGGTCAGCCGGGGGCGGTTGAAGACATTACCAGAGCTGTGCTTGAAGAGCAGTTTGCCGCCAACTTCTTTGGCTGGCATGAATTGACCAAAGCCTGCCTGCCGATGTTGCGGGCCAATGGCGTGGGCCGAATTGTCCAATGTTCCTCGGTGCTGGGACTGGTGGCACTTAAATATCGCGGCCCCTACAACGCCTCGAAATTTGCCCTTGAAGGCTTGACCGATACCCTGCGCATGGAGTTGCGGGGCTCCGGCATCAAGGTCGTCACCATCAACCCCGGCCCCATTGCCACAAGATTTGTCGAAAATGCCAGGGCGGCATTCGAGGCCAATGTTGACATGACCAACTCGCATTACGTCGCTGATTTTGAACGCCAGCGCCATCGTTTGGAAAAGGCGTCAAAAAGCAGCGGCACGGTCAAAAAGAAAAAACTTTTCAGTTTCAAACTGCCGCCCGAAGCCGTGCTGGAAAAGCTTGTGCTTGCACTGGAACGGGAGAACCCCCGCAACCATTACTATGTTACAATCCCCACCCACATCGCGGCAATCCTGCGGCGCATTCTCCCCTCCGCATGGCTAGACCGCTTTGCCATCAGGAATTCCGAATAATGACTGTATTGTCTTCACTCGCCATCATCGCCGTTGCCGTTGCCCTGTTGTTGGGGCTTTGGAACATGATGCGCGGCGGCTCTGCCAACCGCTCTCAAACCTTCATGCGCTGGCGTGTCGGTTTGCAGTTCATCGCCATTCTCCTTTTGCTCGCCGGCTTGTGGCTTTCCCAACGGGGAACTTGAAATCGGGCTCTGCCATTACCATCTGCCGGGATTGGGAGGATTCTGTCTTGTCCGCAGCCAGTGAACAAAAAATACGCCGGGATTTCTGGCCCAAATTGACCCGCAATCTCGCCCGCATTCCGTTTGCCGAAGCGGCATTGGCCGCCTGGTATTGCGCTTTCGATCCGGCAACGCCGCTGAAGGTCAAGGCCACCCTGTTTGGGGCACTGGCCTATTTCATCCTGCCCTTTGATGTGATCCCCGATGTCTTGCTGGGCATCGGTTTTACTGATGATCTGGCCGTGTTGATGGCCGCCATGACGCTGGTGCGCAACCACATCACCCAAGGCCATCGCGACAAGGCGCGAGCAAAACTTGATGAACTCAGGGCGACCGCCGTGCCTGCCGATTGATGATCAACACGGCACCTGCGCAGAGCACCATGCCGAGCATCTGGATCAGGCCAAGCTTTTCATCAAACAACACAAAGGTCATCAGCGATGCCACACCCGGCACCAGAAAGATCAGGGTGGAAACCTTGGCAACACTGCCTTCGCGGATCAACCGCATCAACATGAAGATTGCGCCCAAGGAAATCACGACCACTGACCAGATGATGGCAAACCACGCCTGCGGCGACTGGTCAAACCTGAAATTTTCCAGCCACAAAGCGAGTGCCACCA
>JANONM010000308.1:0-3835 GCA_031420855.1 Hyphomicrobiales bacterium | reverse complement strand
CATCGAAGGCAATCATGCCAGACTGAAAAAGGAAGACCACCATGCTCCGCAACATTCTCATCGCCGCCGTCGCCCTCTCCGCCATCGCTGTTGGTTCGGCTGGCACAGCTTCAGCCACGGGTTACTACAGCCACAATCAGTACAAGTCCTATTACAAGCCACAGTACAAGCATTACGTGAAGAAGCATTATGTGAAGAAGCACTACAACTATGATTACAACGACAACTACAACAATGATGGCTACTACGTGCAGAACGATTGCGGCTGGCAGTTCGTCAAGGTGATCCGCTGGAACCATGGCTACCGCTACATTGACTTCGTCAAGACCTGGACCTGCAGCGGCTACTAAGCCCTGCTGAATTCAGAGAGCCGGCTGCGTCCCTCCCCGCAGCCGGTTTTTTGTTGTCCCTGCATTCATGGGAATGGCGGAGGAATGGCGGAAATTTGGGCACGTTCAAGCAAGTTGCCCCGTACCTTCGATCAGCGGAACATCGTCCACAGCCGTTGCCAGAAGCCTTGCTTTTCTGCCGCAGGATAAAGCTTGTCATCTGGGGGATCGTCGATGAAGCGTTTTAGCACAGGCACCAATTCGGGTTCACCGGCCATTGCACAGGCTTCAGCGCCAATCATCCAGCGCCGCTCGCGTTCCGGGCGTTCGGGCCAATCTTTCAGCTCATCGACGACGAGCAACGGATAGACTGCAACCGTCACCGACCGTGCCTTTCCCTTGTCTGTAACCTTGAAATAACTGAAGCGGCCAAACATTTCATTTGCAATGCGACCGCGCACGCCTGCCTCTTCATAGGCTTCAAGGGCTGCCGCCGCATGGTCGGACTTGCCGTCCATCGGCCAACCCTTGGGGATAACCCAACGCTTTGTTGTGCGTGTCGTGACCAGCAGGATTTCGACGCCGCTTTTGCCGCGCCGCCACGGTAGTGCCGCAACCTGATGGGTAAGCTTCACAATCGCCAGGCCTTTCGAAAAGTCAAATACGCTGGCTCGCGCCCTTCACGTATCGCCTTGGCTTCGTAGCGCGTCCGCATCCAATTCTCAAACGGCATGGACTCGTCATCACCAAATGTAAATCGACCAAAATTGGCGACATGCTGTTTCGTCCACATGACATAATCGAGGATATCGCTGGCGAACAGAAACAAGCCGCCGGGTTTCAACACCCGATGAAAATGCCCAAGATTTGTCTCATTGACAAAACGCCGTTTTTTCTGCGGGGTTTTCGGCCAGGGATCGGGATAGAGCAGGTAAATCCGCTCAAGGCTGGCATCCGGCAGGGCTTCCAGCAACAGCCTTGCATCACCGTGGAATACCCCCACGTTCCGGGTCGCATCTCTTTCGACATGGGCCAGCAGCTTGGCCACCCCATTCATGAAGGCTTCGGCACCCAGCAATGAAACATCGGGGTTGAGTCTGGCTTGATGCGCCAGATGTTCGCCGCCACCAAATCCAATCTCCAGCCAGCGCCGCTCCCCCATGCCAGCCAGGGGATTTGCCAAATCCACCGCCAGCTGTGGCAGCAAATCTTGCATCAACTCTGAATGCTGACGGCGCAAAGGTTTCCCCTTGCGCCGCCCGTAGAACTGATGTCGCGGAAGCGTTGAGGTCACTTCACCGCTGCTTTGAGCTCTTTGGCAAGATCGGTCTTTTCCCAGGAGAATCCGCCGTCCTTGGCAGGCTTGCGACCAAAATGGCCATAGGCTGAGGTCCGGGCATAAATCGGCTTGTTGAGATCGAGATGCTTGCGGATGCCACGGGGGCTGAGGTCCATGACCTTGCGGAGTGCCTTTTCCAGCTTTTCTTCCTTCACCTTGCCCGTGCCATGGGTATCCACATAAACCGACAAGGGCTGGGAAACGCCAATGGCATAGGACAATTGAATGGTGCAGCGCGACGCCAGTTTGGCGGCTACCACATTCTTGGCGAGGTAGCGGGCGGCATAGGCCGCGGAACGGTCAACTTTCGTCGGATCCTTGCCGGAGAATGCGCCACCGCCATGGGGTGCCGCACCGCCATAGGTATCAACGATGATCTTGCGGCCGGTCAGGCCACAATCACCGTCAGGCCCGCCAATGAAGAACTTGCCCGTGGGGTTGACGTGCCAGACCGTGTCCTTGGTGATCCAGCCCTTGGGCAGGGCTTTGCGCACATAGGGTTTGACAAGTTTCAACACATCAGTCGAAGTCATGCTTTCATCGAGATGTTGGTGCGAGACAACGATCTGCGTGGCGGCTACCGGTTTGCCATTCTTGTATTGCACGGTGACCTGGCTTTTTGAATCAGGCCCGAGGCGTTTTTCGCCGGCATGGCGGGCTTCAGCCAGCAATTGCAGAATGCGCTGGGAATAATACAATGGCGCTGGCATCAGATCCGGCGTTTCATCGCAGGCATAACCAAACATGATGCCCTGATCGCCAGCACCCTCATCCTTGTTGGCAGCCGTATCCACACCCACCGCAATATCCACCGACTGGGCATGCAGAACGATTTCAACCTTGGCATTTTGCCAATGGAAACCATCTTGCTCATAGCCGATGTCCTTGATGGCCTGACGGGCGACGGCTTCGATCTTGTCATTGGTGACCGAGGAAGGTCCGCGCACTTCGCCTGCAATCACCACCTTGTTGGTGGTGACCAGGGTTTCGCAAGCCACGCGCACCGCCCAAGGGTCCATGCCTTCGGCGATAGCCTCACGGAAAAACAGGTCAACGACTTCATCAGAAATCCGGTCACTGACCTTGTCGGGGTGGCCTTCCGAAACAGACTCACTGGTAAAAACGTAGTTTTTGCGCGCCATGACGAAGGGTCTCCTGCTGCGTTGAAATGCGGACATAAAGATATCTTTATGCGTTTTCGCGCTTCATGACAGGGACTGCCAACAGAATCAAGGACAGAATGCAATGCATCTGCCCTTGATCCATACTTTTGCAAGAATGCCCTGCGGGTTGCGTCCTACTTTTCAGAATCCACGATCAGCTTGGCCAGAGCGACAATCAGTTTGCGCTTGGTTGTGGTATCCGCATCACGGAAGGTGCGCGCCAACTGTATGCCTTCGCTGGTCATCAGCGCCGAAGTGAAATCATCGGCCTGGGCCGAAGCCTCCCGCATGCTGCCATCCGGTTCCATGCCGGGAAGACCTTCAAAGAAAAACTGGATCGGAACGCCCAGCGTCTTGCAGGTATAAAACAGCCGACTTGCTGAAATCCGGTTCGAGCCCTTCTCATATTTCTGCACTTGCTGAAAGGTAATGCCGAGCAACTCGCCAAGCCGTTCCTGGCTCATGTTGATCAATTGCCGACGCATGCGAATACGCGAACCAACATGAACGTCGATATAGTTTGGCTCTCTTCTTGCCATTATTTCCTCAGACCGTTGCCCCCAGCCTGTGCTTCGGAATTTAATTTGGCTTGCCCCCCGAACAATGACCTGCAACAAATTAACATCACAAGGATAAATCAACACGGCAAGTTGCGCAATTGAAAACTGTGACTTTCGTCATTCTGTGCCATTCCTGAATATCAGGTTGGCAAGCGCCGCGACGGCAAGCATCAATGCAATGGCCATCCAATTTCCAAAACGGGCATAGGGCGTTGCCGGGGCCGCCATAGGCAGACCTGCATCAACAACCGTGCGCTGCATCAGCCCGGAACTTGCAATCATCCGCCCCCAGGGATCAAACACGGCGGAGATGCCAGTATTGGCAGCCCTGGCGATGGGCAAGCCCTGTTCGACGGCTCGCATGCGCACCTGGGCCAAGTGCTGCCACGGACCAACACTGTTGCCAAACCAGCCGTCATTGGTGACATTGACGATCCATTGCGG
>JANONM010000307.1:0-2493 GCA_031420855.1 Hyphomicrobiales bacterium | reverse complement strand
ACGATTTTGACGTGAGGCTTGCATCAAAAGCCCCGGAGCTGGATTGACACCCAACCCTTACGGGAGTCTAGTGGCTTTGGGGCTTACTTGAGATTGGAGCACCAGATGACCATTCGCCTTTGGGGCAATGAAGCCCTCGTCAACAGCACCACTTTGAACAACCAGACTGCACCTGTCGTCACGGGCTTGCCAAACGGGGGTTATGTTATCGCCTGGGTCGACGACAGGGGAGCGGCAACCAGCGCTGTGAAGTTCCAGCGGTTCGATGCCTTTGGCAACAAGGTGGGACTGGAAACGGTTGTGCCGTCTGATGGTGACGGCAACCAGGACCAGGTGTCGATCTGCACCTTGTCAAATGGCACATTTGTCATTGCCCACCGGGATGCGGACCCCGCGATAAGTGCTGTGGCAGGCCAAATTAGACTTGCGCGTTATGGGGCTGACGGAACATTCCTGGGGCAGTCAGAAAATTCTAGATCAAACGCATCCCAACCCGTGGTCCATACTGACGGGACTGGATTCAGACTGTCGGCAAGCAGTTACTTAAATGCTACAGACTCCGATGTTATTACTGCCCGCTATGATGCAAATGGCGTCCAACAAACGACCAGCACGATCGACCTTGCCATAACCGTGGAAAGTCGGCCCGATGTTTCGTCAGTGCCTTTCGTTGGCTTGGTGGCAGTTTATACCAGAAATGAGGGGACAGTAATGGACTGCACCCCATAAGTGGGACACGGTAATTACGGTGACAGAGGGTTCACAGGAGAATCCATGTCAGAGAAATTGCAGTTCAGAACATTTTCGACCACTTTCAAGATCGCGGCGGTAGAGCGGGTTGAGGCGGGTGAGGCGGTGTTGCCGATGGCGCGTGAACTTGGGGTTTCGCGCAAGCTTCTTTATGGCTGGCACAAGGCGTGGAAGGCTGATGGTGTGGCGGGGTTGAACCGCAAGCGCGGTCCCATACCTGGTTCAAAACACGCAAGTGCGGTGCTGGGAGAGCCTGCTCAAAACAGCATCTCCGAACTGGCAAAGGCGCAAAACCGCATTGCAGAACTTGAACGCGTCATTGGTCGCCAACAGGTTGATCTCGATTTTTTTCGCAAAGCCTTGCGCGCCTTGAACGGTCAGGAAGCGCAAGGCAAAACCGGGACCGCATCATCGCGGTCATCAAAACCATGATGGACACAAAGCTTGCGGGCGCCGATGTTCAAAGGCTGTGCGGGTTGGCTGGCATTGCACGGTCCAGCTACTATCGTGGCTTTGAAGATCACGCACCCCGCGCGGCCGACACCGATCTTCTCGGCGAGATTCAAGTCCTGAGTTTGCGCTACCGCTTCTATGGCTACCGGCGCATCACGGCACAGCTGAGGAGGCAGGGCACAATCGTGAATACCAAGCGGGTTCAACGGCTTATGCGCGAGGACAACCTCACGGCCCTGCGTCGAAAGCCGTTTATTCCCGCCACCACCGACAGCCGTCACAGCTTTCTCATCGTCGCCAATCTGGTGCGCGGACTTATACCTTCAGCTCCTGATCAAATCTGGGTGGCCGATATCACCTATGTGCATTTACGCGAGAGCTTTGCCTATCTCGCCGTGGTGCTCGATGGCTTCTCGCGCAAGGTCATCGGCTGGGCCTTTGAAGATCATCTTGAAGCCACACTGGCCATTGCAGCACTTGATTGCGCCATCAACGCCCGCCAACCACCGCCCCATAGCGTGATCCATCATTCGGATCGCGGCGTGCAATATGCCAGCGGCGAATATCGGCAACGCCTCGATGCCCGCGCCATCACGCCCAGCATGTCAAGGCCCGCCAATCCTTACGACAATGCCAAGGCCGAAAGTTTTATGAAGACCCTCAAATCCGAAGAGATCAACGGCAAGGCCTTCAAGGACCTCGACGACGCCCGCAGCAATATCGCCCTCTTCATCGACACCGTTTACAACACCGAGCGCCTCCATTCCGCCCTCGGTTACTGCCCACCACTTGAATTCGAAGCCAACTTCAAGCTAACCCAGACACCATAACCAAAAAATGAAAAACCCTCTGTCACCGAAATTACCGTGTCTCACTTATGGGGTGCAGTCCACTCCACTTAATTAATACTTTTGGCCTTTCGGGAGGGACTCAGGGCGGGTTGGCGCGGCAAGTTTGATGGTCGAACCAAGGGCAGGCTGAACCACCCCGCCCCTGCCCCTCCTCAAACTTCGTTTGGGTTGGGGTGAGCTATCTCCTGCTTCCCAACCCCGCCCCGAAACCCCGTTGCCAGCACAAACAATTCTGCACTTTCATCCCGGCTGGCCATGGGTTTTACGTGGCGGACTGTGGTGAAGTCTTTTTTCATCATGGCGAGCAACTGGTTCTCGGTGCCGCCGCGCAAGACCTTTGCCAGATAGGTACCGCCGGGTTTCAACACTTGTTGGGCAAAATGATAACCGGCTTCGACCAATGCGATGATGTTGATGTGATCGGTTTGGCGGTGGCCGG
>JANONM010000306.1:0-3642 GCA_031420855.1 Hyphomicrobiales bacterium | reverse complement strand
GCAGCTCGATCAACTGACGCGGGCGTTTGCGGCGCGGTGAAAAGCTTGGCAACACCCAACAAAAAACCCGGCCGCCAAGGCCGGGTTTTTCGTTTTGAATTGATAGAATATGGGGCAGTCAATTGTAGTGAATCACACTTTTGTTTTCGTCATTCCAAACGCGCAACGCAGCGCAGCGGAGTAAGCGATTTGGAACCCCGCTTTGGGCGGGCACAGCGGGGTTCCAATTCACTCGTTCCGCTGCGCTGCACTCGCGTTTGGAATGACGTAATTTTTGGATTTGACTGACTGCCCGATGCTCTAGCTTGCTCATAAATCCCCTCCCCCTTGTGGGGTGTACAACCACAAGGGGGAAGAAAAAGAAGGTTCAGTTCAAGTTGCCGTTGCTATTAAACGGCCTTCAATTCCATTGGTTTTTTCCGGCTCTCCTGCAACAGCAGGAAAATCGAAGCTGCCATGATCATGGCAAGTCCCAGCCAAATCATGCCGGATGGCCAATAGCCGAAAAACAATCCATAGATCAGCACATTGCTGATCAGCTTGAGATCATCAAATGGCTGCACGAAATTGGCGTCTGCCGAGGCATAGGATTTTGTCAGGAGATATTGCGCCAGGAACACCAGAAAACCTCCGATGACCAGTAGCCATAAGATGTTGCCAGTCGGCACTTCAAAGCCGACGCCCAATGACCAAAAAAGGTTGATGGGCGTGAGCAACAGCAGCAGCCACGTTGTGAGCGATTCCGCTGACTCGGTGCGGCTGAGATATTTGGTCAGCAATGAGGCACCACCCCAAAGAATTGCCGCTGCCACAGGCAGAAGCCAGGCCCAGTTAAATTGCTCCGACCACGGATTGGTTACAATCAGGGCACCAACAAAGCCGATGATTGATGCGATCCAGCGGTTGATCGTCACGTTTTCGCCCAGAAAAACTTTGGCACCGATGAGAACAAAAAACGGTGCAGTCATGGTGAGCGCCACCACTTGCCAGATCGGCACGCCCTTGGAAATTGCCATGACAAAGGCTTGTAAACCCGCAGCTGAAAGAAGTACGCGGACAATATGGGGCAGGGGCTGCTTTGTCTTGAAAGACAACATTCCACCGCGCCACAGGAAGGGCAGGGAGATCGCCAAGGCAATGGCATATTGCCAGAACGTGTCGGACTGCGGTTTGAAACCAAGACCGCCGAAATCCGCACTTGCGGTAATGACGAAGGTGATGGCGTTGATCACAGCAAAGGCAATGCCAGCCAGCACCATATAGAGTGCACCGAGCATGGCCCGGTTGCGGGGGAGGGAAATCTGATTCATGTCAAAATCCTTTCTTCAAAACATGAATCAGGACGACATGAAAGCAACGCGATCAACAGCCGCGATAACGACTGCCAAATCACACTGTCCCATTCTCTTTTATCCGGACTATACCGTCGGCCCAGGAGTTACACCTGATCTGCTGACCCTCCGTTTCCAGAAGCGCTCGCGGGCTATACCGCCGGTGGGGACTTGCACCCCGCCCTGAGAATAACGTGAGAATAACGCTTGGCGAGATTGCCAAGCCAAGCCGATTTAGTCCCGCTGTCTGCAAACTGCAAGCAAATCACGCAACCCTGCAGGAACTGGCGTTGCTTAACTGGCAATCTGCGTCTATTCCAGCCCATCCGCTGATTGAAAGTACTTGTTCACCAATGACAACGCCCCGTCGCCCGCCTGTTGCCCGTTCCGCCGCCAGGCTTGGTGCTGTGCAAGCCCTCTATCAACTTGATATCGGCGGCGCTGATCTTGGCGAAACCCTGGCGCAATTCTCTTCGCGCGTGCAGGGCGATGATTTCGACAATGGCGATGTGGGCGGCGCCGACTTCAAACATCTGCGGGAAGTTGTTGAAGGCACTGTGCGTGAACAGAAACTGCTCGACCCCGCAATCGACAATGTTCTCGACAAGGACTGGCCCCTGCATCGCCTTGATGCCACAGTGCGCGCCATCATGCGGGCCGCCGCCTTTGAGATATTCTTCAAGGACAATGTGCCAGGCAAAGTCGCCATCAATGAATATGTCAACGTCGCCACCGCATTTTTTGAAGATGGCGATGAACCGCGCTTCATCAACGGTGCATTGAACACCTTGGCGCGGAACCGCAGGCCAGATGAGTTTGCCGCGTGAACGCCGCACCAACAGATACTGAAGCCAAGCGCAATATTCTGCTGTTGGCGCTTGCCCAGGCACTTTATTCCTCTTGCACCATTCTGGTCTTTGCCACGGCCGCACTGGTTGGCAATGACATTGCGCCATCACCGGGTCTTGCCACATTGCCGATCACGACATTCGTTCTCGGTGCCATGTTCACAACAATTCCCGCCTCATTGTTGATGCAGCGGTTGGGACGCGCACCGGTTTTCAAGTTTGGAGCCGTCGCCTGCGCGGCGGGGGCAGCGCTCGCTGTCTGGGCCATATTTAACCGACATTTCGCCGCCTTCTGTTTTGCCACCGCATTGTTCGGCGTCTTTCAGGCGACATCAGGCTTTTATCGCTTTGCCGCCGCCGAAAATGCCAGCCCTGCCACCAAGCCGTTGGCGATATCATGGGTGCTCACGGGGGGCGTTGTCGCGGCCATTGCAGGCACCTTGATTGCCATGGGCACCAGCGATCTTTTCGCACCATTTACCTTTGCCGGTTCCTACGCCGCCGCCGGATTTCTGGCACTGGCCAACCTCGCTGTGATCTTCAGCTTGCGATTGGCCCCGCCTTCCATCGATCATACCGAAGGCCCCGCCCGCCGCTGGCCTGAACTCCTGCGCCAGCCCAAACTTGTCACCGCCATGGCCTGTGCCATGATTGCCTATGCCCTGATGAACCTGATGATGACCGCCGCCCCCCTTGCGATGATCGGCTGCGGCTTCACCGTGAATGATGCCAGCTGGGTCATCCAATGGCATGTGCTTGCCATGTTCGTGCCAAGCTTTTTCACGGGGCAACTGATCAAGCAATACAGCGCCGAAAAAGTCACAGGCGCAGGCATGGTCATTCTGCTGCTGGCAGCGGCGGCAGGGCTGGCGGGGATTACCTTTGCCCACTTCTCCGTCGCACTGATGCTCCTCGGCCTCGGCTGGAACTTTGGCTTCATCGGTGCCACGACCATGCTCACCGAGTGCTACCGCCCCACCGAACGCGGCAAAGTGCAAGCCGCCAATGACTTCGGCATCTCCGTGCTGATGGCCATCGCCTCCCTGAGCTCCGGCCAATTGCTGGCCAACTGGGGCTGGCATTCCGTGCCTTACGCCCTGTTCCCGCCCCTGGCTGCGGCACTGGCCATGCTGGCGTGGCTCACCCTGTCAGTGCGCAAACCCGCCAACACAGCAGGATAACCAGCCGCAACAATGCTCACGTCAAGATCGTCAAATCCCCTGCCGTGAGGTTGATGGAGCCGATGCTGGTTATTCCGGTCATCTGCACCAGCACATCATTGGCCCCAACACCTGCCACGCCATCCGAGATGAAGAGGTTGAAGTTGCCGGTGTTGTTGACTTTGAAGAAGGCGAATTCGCCAACGGCATTGCCCGCTGTGGTCATGCGTGTTGCAATGTCGAGCAGGGCATCGGCAAGGGTTGTGCCGGAGCCAGCAAGGAAAGTTGCAACACCTGTTGTGG
>JANONM010000305.1:0-1730 GCA_031420855.1 Hyphomicrobiales bacterium | reverse complement strand
CTCGCGCTTGCCCCAGCTTCAAAGTGGCCCGCGCATCGGTGTTGACAAATGTCTCTTCAATGGCGGCTTCGTCGGGCGTGAACTCTTTCAGCACAGCGAGCACTTGCAGATGAATTTGCAGCAGTCGCTCGGCCAGTGTGGCAGTTGCATCAGAATGCACCGACCCATCCGCCACATAAATCAGCCGCGATCCTTCAATTTCGATCACGCCCCAACCCGTGTTGCGAAGCCCGGGATCAAGGCCAATGATCCGCGTCACGGCAGCCACTGCTTCTCCAAACGGCAGGCCACGGAAAATGCCGGATTGAACACGTTGCCGATATCGTAGCGCACAGCCATGCCCAACAGATGCGATGCACTCACCTTCGACAGGCCATAATCCGCTTCCAGCCAGCGCAACATTTCGCTGGTGGCATTTTGCAGGCCCAGTTCCAGCGGCCGCCCATTGCCAACCGTGAAAATTGCATCATCCGTTTCACCGCGTGGCCAGCCTATCAGCTTGTGCTTGATGATCCGTACACGGAATTCAACTTCGGCAGAGGTTTCAATTCCAGTGCCGGCAATCTCGCCATCACCTTGTGCCGCATGTACATCACCCAGAAAAAACAAGGCACCGGACACCGCCACAGGAAACATCGCCGTCGTGCCCCTGCGGAAAAGCCGGTAATCCATGTTGCCACCATAAGCACCAGACGTCGTCGTCGAGATTGCTTCACCACCTCCGGGGGCCACACCAAAGCAGCCGATCATCGGATCAAGTGGCACGGTCCAATTCTCGAGGCCCTGGGTTGGTTCCTGCAACGAAACACCATTGCCACCAATGTCCCAGATGGCCATGTCGCGCGCTGGCATGTCTCGCACCATCGCTGGATCAACCACATTCCAGGCCAGACCCGAACGGCTCCAGCCAGTTTTGCGGTTCATTGAAATGCGTATGATCTCCACGCCCAGCACATCACCCGGTTCTGCACCCTCCACATGGAAAGGCCCCGTCATTGGATTGGTGTCACCGCCGCGTTTCACCAGGACCTTGTCAAAGCCATGGGCATCCAGCGTCTCAGTCACCACCACATCGCCATCGGCAATCCGCAACACGGGTGCATGGGTGCCGATTGTCGAATGAAAAACCAAGGGCTGGAAATTATGGGTTGCCATTATCACTCCTGATTGAATTTCGCCATTACATCATCTGGAATATCGGCATTGGTGAACACCACCTGCACATCATCATCATCATCCAGCGCATCAACCAGCTTCAGAAGCGTCTCGGCCTTTTCGAAATCCACGGGTGCCATGACGGTGGGTTTCCAGACAATCTTGACAGTTTCAGCATCGCCAAATTTGGCAGCCAGGGCCGAAGAAACATCGCCAATGTTTTCAAAGGCGCAGGTTACAACGTGCGCTTCGGTATCTGATGTCACGTCATCAGCACCCGCTTCAATTGCTGCATCCAACATGCCATCCACCGTCGCCTTGGCAGCGGGATAGGTGATTTCACCAACCCGCGCGAACATGAAAGACACGGAACCCGTTTCCCCCATGTTGCCACCATACTTGGTGAACAGTGACCGCACATTGCTGGCCGTGCGGTTGCGGTTGTTGGTCAAGGCCTCGACCACGATGGCAACGCCGCCTGCGCCATAACCTTCGTAGCGAATGGCATCGAAACTTTCACCATCGGCACCCGAGGCTTTTTTGATGGCGCGATCAATGGTGTCCCACGGCATGTT
>JANONM010000304.1:0-2817 GCA_031420855.1 Hyphomicrobiales bacterium | reverse complement strand
ATTCCTGACCACCAGGGCCTGCCTGCCCCATATGTACGCCCAAGGTTCCGGATCGGTGATCCTGATGGGCTCAGTGCATTCCAAACTCGCCTCGCCCCTCAAATCAGCCTACGTCACGGCAAAGCATGGCTTGCTGGGGCTATGCCGCGTGCTGGCCAAGGAAGGTGCCGCCCGTGGCGTCAGGGCCAACGTCATTTGTCCCGGCTTTGTGAAAACGCCCCTGGTCGAAAAACAAATTCCCGAACAAGCCGCACGCCTCGGAATTTCGGAGGAAGACGTGGTCAAAAAAATCATGCTCGGCGGCACAGTCGATGGTGAATTCACCACCCTTGAAGATGTCGCCGAAGTCGCCCTGATGTTCGCCAGCTTCCCAACCAATGCGCTGACCGGGCAATCCCTGGTGGTCAGTCATGGCTGGTTTATGGAGTGACAGTCAAAAAAGCTCATCCAGATTTTGACGGCCATGGACGACCCTGAGTATTTTTACGATTTTTCCTTCAATGCGATAGACAATAGCGTAACCCTTATAGAAATGTATTCGCACCGGGTATGCAAATGTGCGCCTCTCCCTTGCCATCATCGGAGTGGCCGCAATCAGCTTGAAAACATGCGTCATGTCGTCAAGAAATTTTTCAGTTTGGGCAAAACCATACAAACCATAACCGCGATCTTGCAAATTGAACATGTCACGTCGCGCGGCTTGGGTTATTTCAAGCCGCAGTTTGGGCAGACCGGAGCCTTAGCTCTTCCCTGAACTCATCCGGATCGAAGGGCACATACCCGCTCGCTTCTCCTTCGAGAATCAGTGCCTGGATTTCAGCAATCGCTGCCTGCCGCTCCTGCTCCTTGCGGATGAGGTCGCGCATGAATTCGCTGGCGTTACCGTAATCACCGGATTCGACTTTGGAGTCGACAAAGCTTTTCAACTTTTGGGTCAAAGAAATGTTCATTGTGGCCATGGTCAAACTCCAGCGTACATGGCAAACTTTGCCATACCTACTCCAGCTCGTCAATCATCCCGGAAATCACACTCAACCCCTTTTGCCAGAACTCCTTTGACGGGACAGTCATTGGTGGTCAGCCATGGCTGGCTATGGAGTGAGGGCTGACTTGGTTGTTTCAATGCGCACCCGCACTCGTGACAATTGAGCTGGCTAAAGCTTTCATGCTCAACTTTGAAGCATCCAACATCAAAAAATCAGAGAGCGAACTTGCAAAACCACTGTTGGCATATCTTCTACGCTCCGGAAGTACTGCCAAAATTCTTTTGTCCATGGCTTTTGCCGCACCGATCTCCAAAAGCGCATTCTTTCCCTCCCCCTCATGAGCTACGGGATGCACAGATTTGATTTGTTATAGAGAATGAGATTCACTCTGCCAATTGATTTGGCGGAGGATGAAGAATGGGACATGGTTATGGCGGGGATATCCGTCGGGTTCATCGTGGTGCCTGGCTGATGGACCGGGTTGTTGCAACAGGTTCTGTCGTGATGAAGACAGTGGGGGGCAACCGGGCCGGGGCTGTGGCGGCGCATCGGTTTTTGTCGCACGCGGATGTCAGCCCCGAAGCCATTCTGCAAGAGGTTGTCGGCCTGACGGCACAGGCCTGCAAAGGCATGGATGTGCTGGCGATCCAGGACACCACGGAGATCAATTTCTCTGGCTGTGACCTTGGCCGCGTGGGTCTGGGACCGGCGGGCGATGGTGAAGCCCTGGGTTTTTTTGTCCACCCGGTCGTGGTGGTTGCGCAAGCAAGCGGGGATGTTCTGGGCTTGGCTGATGCGGCGATCTGGACGCGCGGGCCGGAGAAAGTGGCTGATCGGAAGACCCGGGCCTTTGACGACAAGGAGGCGCGGCGCTGGTTGAGCGGCGTTGAAAAGTCTGTTGCCTGCCTGGGCAAGGCGCGCCGCGTCACCGTGGTGGGTGATCGTGAAAGCGACATCTATGCGGTCTTTGCGTGCAAGCCGGAGGGCGTGGATCTGCTTGTGCGGGCCGCGCAGAACCGTACGTTGGCTGAGGGTGGCTTGATGTTTGAGGCGGCTGGAGCATTTGAAGCCATGGTCTGCACGCAGGTTGCCATCACACCGCGAAGCCCTGGAGAAAAGCCGCGCACCGCCCGTCTGCACGTGACGGCAGGCCCTGTCAGCATCGCCAGACCAACCCGATATGCCCGACATGACAGAACCGGCGCAGACTGGCCCGCAACAGTCCGTCTCAATCTGGTGGTGGCCGAGGAGACAGCCGCTGCCGCAGAAACCGCGCCCCAGACTTCGCCTTCCAAACCGCTCCCCAAACCGCTCCCCAAACCGCTACACTGGCGGTTGCTCACCACCTGGCCCATCGCCACCGCCGAAGACGTGCTGGCCGTGATTTTGGCCGTGATTGATGCCTATCGGCAGCGTTGGCGCATCGAAGAGGTGTTCCGCGCCTTGAAGCGCGACGGGTTGAAGCTTGAGGAGACCCAAGTCGAAACCGCCCATCGCCTGTTCAACCTCGCGGCCATTGCCCTGATTGCGGCGGTGCGCATCATTCAACTCACCGACGCCCGCAACGGCAGCCAAAGGCTTGCCAGCGATGTTCTCCAAAGCAACGGCATCTCTGCCGCCATTGCCATCGGCAAGACCCTGCAAGGCAAGACGTTGCGCCAACAAAACCCGCATCCCCAACACTCACTCAGTCACATCGCATGGATCACCGCCCGCCTCGGCGGCTGGGACTGTTACGGCAAACCACCCGGACCCAAAACCATGGCCCAAGGCTGGCGAAAACTCCTCATCATGATCACCGCATTCGACATCGCAAGGTCCGACGCAAATG
>JANONM010000303.1:0-2594 GCA_031420855.1 Hyphomicrobiales bacterium | reverse complement strand
GCAGCTTGTGCCGTTCGGCTTGCTTTTTTAATTGGCAGATTACACCATGATCGCAGTTGCATTCACCTGGGAACTTCTGTCGCTTGGTCCCAAGGGCTATGGCGATGAATTGTTATGGGGTGCCTTGCGTACATTGCAAATTTCAGTGTTCGGTTATGCCTTCGGTTTTGTGCTGGGATTGTTGGGGGCGATTGGCAAGCTTTCGGGCGGTCCCTTGCTGCGGGGCTTTCTCAATTTTTACACGACAGTATTTCGGGCAGTGCCTGAGTTGATTTTGATCCTGCTGCTGTTTTATGCGGGCACTGACAGTTTCAATGGCTTGCTGGTGACGCTGGGGTATGAGCCGATCAATGTGAATGGTCTGGTGGCGGCTGTTCTGGTTTTGGGTTTTGTGCAGGGCGCTTATTCCACCGAGGTGCTGCGCGCTGCCATCCATGCGGTGCCGACCGGGCAGGTTGAAGCGGCCAAGGCTTTTGGCATGAGCCGGATTGGGGCTTTTCGCCGCATCATTATGCCCGCCATGTTGCCAAATGCCGTGCCAGGGCTTGCCAATCTCTGGCTCAATATCACCAAGGATTCTGCGTTGATTTCAGTTGTCGGATTTACCGAATTGGCTTTGGCCACGCGTCAGGCCGCAGGTGTCAGCAAACAATACCTGTTGCTCTATCTGATCATGCAGGCGCTCTATCTTACCATTTCCATAACTTCCATCAAACTGTTTGACCGTCTTGAGCGCAACTTGCGCCGGGGCCAGCCTGATTTGGCGTGAGGTGATGTGATGCGCTGGGAATGGCTGCCAAAATATTTGCCCAACCTGATGTATGGCTTGGGCATCACGCTGCAAATTTTGGTCATTTCGGTAATCGTGGGTTTTCTGCTGGCCATTCCCATCGGTCTTGCACAAGTCAACGGCAGCAGGTTTTCCAAAACCGTCGCGGGCGGTTTTTGCAGCTACATTCGCGGCACACCGCTGCTCACCCAAATCTGGTTGTTGTATTACGGCATTGGTTCGTTGTTTCCGCTGATCCCAGACATGCGGGAAAACTACATGTGGCTGATCCGGCTGGATGCCTATTGGTATGTTTTGTTGGCGTTCACTTTGAGTTTTGCGGGCTATGAAGCTGAAATCATGCGCGGGGCTTTTTTATCTGTACCGAAAGGTGAACTGGAAGCGGCCCGCGCCTTTGGCATGAACCACCGCAAAGTGTTGCGCCGGGTCTGGCTGCCCAGCGCAGTACTTAAAGTCTTGCCCACACTGGCAGGTGATATCATTAGCCAATTGAAGTCAACGCCGCTGATTTTCACGGTGCCAGTCATGGATGTGATGAGTGTCACCTCGAAAATCAGGCAAGACACTTATCTTACCTATGAGCCACTACTGTTCCTCGCAGCAATCTATCTCATTCTCACATTCTTCATCACGCGGTTGTTTGCCTATTTTGAATCCTACATTCCGGTGCGACGGTGAAAGCGGAATATTTTGCTGACATGGCGCAGGATTTGAAGGCGATCCGACGCGATCTGCATCAGCATCCTGAGTTGTGTTTTGCCGAATTCCGGACTTGTGGAATCGTAGCTGCGGAACTGGCGCGACTGGGATTCGAAGTGACAACGGGTCTGGCAGGCACCGGTGTTATTGGAACCTTGCAAGCGGGGAAGGGCAATCGCGCCATTGGCATTCGCGCTGATATGGATGCTCTGCCAATCCAGGAAACCACAGGCTTGCCGCATGCCTCACGCACAGCTGGCAAAATGCATGCCTGCGGCCATGATGGCCACACCACCATGCTGCTCGGCCTAGCCCGGTATCTCGCTGAAAGCCGCGCCTTTGATGGCACCATCCATTTGATCTTCCAACCCGCCGAAGAGGATATTTCGGGGGCCAAGCGGATGATCGATGAAGGCCTGTTCAAGCGCTTCCCGGTGGACCAGATTTTCGGTCTGCACAATATTCCAGGTCTTGCCGTGGGCCAGGTGATCGTGCGGGCAGGGGCCATCACGGCAGCTGTTGATATCATCAACATCGAAGTGCGCGGCGTGGCCGGGCACGGCGCTTTGCCGCATCTCGCAGCTGATCCCATCGTCGCGGCATCGTCACTGGTCATGGCCCTGCAAACCGCGATTTCCCGCAATAACGACTCGCTCGACCCGGCGGTGCTGACTGTCGGATCAATTCACGGCGGTGCGTTGGCCACGGCCATACCCGAAACCGTTTCGCTGAAATGTGGGCTGCGGACGACCAGTGCGGTGTCTCGCGAGGTTTTGCTGGAGCGCATTCCGGAAATCATTCAGGGCCAGGTCGCAAGCTTTGGCTGCACAGCCGCCATCGACTACGGGGACTGCGTGGTTTATCCCATCGGCATCAATGATGCGGCGGCAACTGCACTCGTGCGCGAGGCGGCCATTGAAGCCGGACAGCATCCGCGTGATATCGATCTGCGCGGCCCCATCATGTTTTCCGAAGACTTCGCCTTCATGCTGCAAGAAATACCTGGCTGCTTCTTCGGCATCGGCAACGGCCCCAGCAAAAGCCTGCATGATTCGGGCTACGATTTTAATGACGAACTGCTGGAAAAAGGCGTGGCGTTCTGGGC
>JANONM010000302.1:0-2599 GCA_031420855.1 Hyphomicrobiales bacterium | reverse complement strand
AGCGGGATTCCCGCCTTCGCGGGAATGACGGTTGTAGGGGTATGTGTGAAACCAAATGCATCAAGCAAAGCTCTTCGCAAACGCATCAACCGCTGCCTTCAACAGCGGCATGGTCGTGTCGGAGATGGCCTTTTCAGAACGGATCGCCTCCATGACGGGCGCATGCTTTTCCTTCATGGTGAGGAGCAAACCCTCTTCGAAAGACTTGATCTTGGCCACCGGAATCGCATCGAGATACCCGTTGACGCCCGAATAGATCGACACAACCTGCTCTTCCATTTTCAATGGCGAGAACTGGCCTTGCTTCAACAGTTCGGTCAAACGCGCCCCGCGGTTCAACAACTTCTGCGTTGCTGCATCAAGGTCTGAACCGAACTGGGCAAAGGCGGCCATTTCACGATACTGGGCCAATTCGCCCTTGATCTTGCCGGCAACCTGCTTCATCGCCTTGGTCTGTGCGGCAGAACCCACGCGCGACACCGACAGACCCACGTTCACCGCAGGACGAATGCCTTGATAGAATAAATCGGTTTCAAGGAAGATCTGGCCATCGGTGATCGAAATCACGTTGGTGGGGATGTAGGCCGATACGTCGTTGGCTTGAGTTTCAATGACGGGCAAAGCCGTCAACGACCCACCACCCAGCGAATCGTTCATCTTGGCCGCACGTTCCAGCAAACGTGAGTGGAGATAGAACACGTCACCGGGATAGGCTTCACGGCCCGGCGGGCGGCGCAGCAGCAGGGACATCTGGCGATAAGCCACGGCCTGCTTCGACAAGTCATCATAAGCAATCAATGCATGCATGCCATTGTCGCGGAAATATTCGCCAATGGCGCAACCGGCAAACGGTGCAAGATATTGCAGCGGGGCCGGGTCTGATGCTGTTGCGGCGACCACCACGGAATATTCCATGGCACCATTATCTTCGAGAACCTTGACGAACTGGGCAACCGTTGAACGCTTCTGGCCGCAAGCCACATAAATGCAATAAAGCTTGTCTTTCTCCGGGCCGGAAATGTGAATGGGCTTCTGGTTGAGGATCGTATCCAGGATGATGGCGGTCTTGCCGGTCTGGCGGTCACCGATCACCAATTCGCGCTGGCCACGGCCAACGGGGATCAAGGCGTCGATGGCCTTGAGGCCAGTGGCCATTGGCTCATTCACCGATTTACGCGGAATAATGCCAGGGGCTTTGACGTCCACGCGCGACATTTGCTTCGACTTGATCGGGCCTTTGCCGTCAATCGGATTGCCCAGTGGATCAACCACACGACCCAAAAGTTCCTTGCCGACGGGAATTTCAACGATGGCACCGGTGCGGCGCACCGTATCGCCTTCCTTGATGTCGCGGTCATTGCCGAACAACACGCAGCCGACGTTGTCGGATTCAAGGTTGAGCGCCATGCCCTTGATGCCGCCGGGAAATTCAACGAGTTCACCCGCCTGCACATTGTCGAGGCCATAAACCCGGGCAATACCGTCACCTACGGAAAGAACCTGACCGATTTCGGAGACTTGCGCATCCTTGCCGAAGTCCTTGATTTGTTTTTTCAGGATGGACGAAATTTCAGCGGCGCGAATATCCATTACTGGCTTCCCTTCATGGCGACTTTAAGATTTTGCAATTTGGTTTTGAGTGAATTGTCCATCATGCGGGAGCCGACCTTGACGATCAGCCCGCCCAGAAGCGACGGATCAACTTTGGCAGCCAGCACAACATCACTGCCCATCGAAGCCTTGAGGGCAGCTTTCAGATCGGTCAATTGTTTGGCCGAAAGTTTTTCTGCCGAGGTTACTTCGGCGGTGATTTCACCCCGGGATTTGGCCACCAGCGCCTGAAAGCCTGCAATGGCCCCGGGAACGGCGGCGAGCCTGCGATTCTTGCCCATCAATTTCAGGAAATTCAGCGCGAGGCCCGATATCTTGGCCTTCGAAGCCAGCGCATCAATTGCCGACATCTGGTCTTCGATCTTGAACACAGGCGAGCCCATCAGGCGCCGCAAGTCCTCCGACCCTTCGACCATGGCCAGAAAGGACTGGAGCGCATCACCTGTTTTGGCGACTGATTTGTCTTCTGTTGCGAGGTCAAACAGCGCGTTCGCATAACGCCCCGCCACCCCTGAAACTGCATGATCTGCCGTTGCCACGATTGATCTTTCGTTGTGTGATCAGAAAAGCATGGAGAATGAACAAGCCCCACACCACGGAACCAGAGCCTCCCCTGCCGCGCTGCGGGAGCTATCACAGGAGAAAGGGAGTGGCAACAGTGAAATATTGACACAGGGCGGACGACAGCGACTGTATCATTGACATCAGTTATGCGCCGCAGTACCGCCTTTTCGGACGGAACAGGCAGGTCCCTCACCACACTTTGGCGAACTCTATTGCCACGCGAATAACCTGCCTCATTCGGTGTCCAAGTTGATGGGATAAAAAATGACCGAGTTGTCCGCCTTTGTTAAACTCCGTCCTGCGCGAATTGCCCTATTAGTGAGTCCAGGAGACAGGGCCGCATTAGTCAAGTTCATGCGGATAAGTACCTGTATGTGGGGCGGCAAGTACAACCCCATCATCCCAGTATTTCGCAAACCGCCTA
>JANONM010000301.1:0-2984 GCA_031420855.1 Hyphomicrobiales bacterium | reverse complement strand
CTGACAACGTCAACAAGCCGTTTGCCATTGTCCTCGATGACATCGTGCAGAGTTATCCCACAATCAATGAGCCGATCCTCGGCGGCACAGGACAGATTTCCGGCAACTTCACAACCGAAGAATCTGCGGCCTTGGCCATCGTTCTGCGCTCCGGCGCACTCCCTGCCAAACTGACCATCGTTGAAGAGCGCACCGTCGGCCCAAGTCTTGGTGCCGATTCCGTGCGGGCGGGCTTTGTTGCCTGCGTCATCGGTCTTATCGCCGTGATGGCCTTCATGCTGCTGCCTTATGGCTGGTTCGGCATCATTGCCAACGTCGCCTTGTTGGTGAACCTGCTCATGCTCATCGCCATTATGTCTTTCTTCAGCTTCACGCTGACATTGCCAGGCATTGCCGGCATCCTGCTTACCCTCGGCATGGCGGTTGACTCAAACGTGCTGATCTATGAGCGCATCCGCGAGGAATGGCGCAACGGACGCACCGCCTTGTCGGCTTTGGAAGTCGGCTTCAAATCGGCGCTTGGCACCGTGCTGGACGCCAACATCACCACGCTGATTGCAGCAGTCGTTTTGTTCGGCGTGGGCTCCGGCCCGGTGCGCGGCTTTGCCGTCACGCTTGCCATCGGCATTTTCACAACAATGTTCACAGCCTTTACCGTGACGCGCATGGTCGTGGCGATCTGGGTCAAACGTAACAGGCCCAAGGAGATCAACCTCTGATGCGTTGGAAACCCGTCCGTTTTGTTCCCGATGGCACCAACCTGCCATTCATGCGCTGGAGCCGCTTTGGTTATTTTGTTTCAGGAATTTTGTGCACCCTCTCGGTGCTGTTGTTCGCCTATCAGGGCCTGAACTACGGCATCGATTTCAAGGGCGGTTCCGTCATCACCATCCGCACCGAACAGGCCGCCGATATTGACAGCTTGCGCAGAAGCTTGGGCGCACTTGATATTGGTGATGTTGAAATCCAGGAATTCGGCAGTCCGCGAGATGTCTTGATCCGGGTTGAGGCCCAATCGGGTGGTGATGTGGCCGAGCTTGCGGCGCAAGCCAAAGTCAAAGCCGCTCTGGGTCCCAAGGTGGAAGTGCGCAGTGTGGAAACCGTTGGCGCCAAGGTTTCTGGCGAACTCACGCAACAAGCCATCCTCGCCGTGATTATCTCGATCATCTTTGTGTTGTTCTATTTGTGGTTCCGCTTTGAATGGCAGTTTGCTGTGGGCGGTGTGGTGTCACTGTTGCATGACACGCTGCTGTCGATCGGACTGTTCAGCCTTATTGGTCTTGAATTCAACCTGCAGATCATCGCCGCAATTCTGACAATCATCGGATATTCATTGAACGATACAGTGGTGGTGTTTGACCGCATCCGCGAGTTCCTGCGCAAATACAAAACCATGAATTTCCCTGACCTGCTGGACTTCTCCATCAACTCGGTCTTGCCGCGCACCCTGCTCACATCTGTCTGTACATTGATTGCTTTGCTGTCCCTCTACATTTTTGGCGGTGAAGTCATTCGCGGTTTTGCCTTCGCCATGATCTGGGGGGTTTTTGTCGGCACATATTCATCGATCTTTGTCGCCGCTCCCATTCTCACGCTGTTGGGCATGAAGCGCGATTGGTCCGCCGATGGCAGCCGCAATCGGGGTATCGAGCGCCCGTAACAGCGCTGAATGGGTGCAGCAATGAAATTCCTCCCGGGCCGCCATTTGATTGACAGCTTTGGCAATGGCGGTTTTCGTTTTGGCAACTTGTCTCACCAGGGTTCTGTCTTGATCTTGCCCAGCGGCATGCGGGCTTGTGATGCAATGACGTTGAATGACGTCACCCCAACAGAAATTGATGCAGTGTTGGCAGAGAAAAGCCAAATCGATTTTCTGCTGATTGGAACAGGCAAGGAAATGCTGCGCCTGCCAGCAACACTGATCAAAATCTTTGCCGCCGCCCACGTCAACGTCGATGCCATGAATACCAATGCCGCCGTCCGCACCTATAATGTTGTGCTGGCAGAAAATCGCCAGGTTGCGGCGTTGCTCATTGCCGTGCCGTGAGTGAAACAGCCGAGCATTGCCGGGAACTGGTGCGGGTCCATGACCGGGACCGCTACCTCGCCAGCCTGTTTGCGCCGGTTGAAAAGCAGCAACACCTGCATGCACTCCTCGCCTTCAATGCCGAACTGACACGTATTCCAGCCCTGGTCAGCGATGCACAGATTGGCGAAATCCGCTTTCAATGGTGGCTCGATACACTGGACGGTATTTTTGCGGGCCACGTTCAAGACCACCCGGTTGCGCAAGCTTTGGCACGCGCCATCGCGGCAGCCCAACTCCCGAAACTGCCGCTGGAAAATCTTGTCAAAGCCCGCACCGCCGAACTCTATGACGACGTGATCTCCAGCCTGCATGATCTCGAAGGCTATCTGGGCGAAACCCAATCAGCCCTCATCCAATTATCAGCCCAGATACTGGCAGGTGAGGCGGCAATACAATCCAGCGAAGCCGCCGGCCTTGGCGGTGTTGCCTATGGCCTGGCTGAAATCCTGGCCGACCAACCGCGACGCCAAGCATTTATCCCAAAAGACATGGAAATCAGCAGCTTGCGCAATCATGCTGAGAAACGACTGCAAGAAGCCCGCAAGTTGTTGCCCACTATTGATCCAAAAGCCATGCCAGCCTTCTTGCACGTTGCGCTCACCTCGAGCGTGCTGAAGCGATCAGAAACCAACAAATCAATCGGCCCCCTCCGCCGCCAATGGATCATCTGGCGCGCGGCGAAGCGGGGTGGGTTTTAGAAAGGGACCTCATGCTCCTTCGCCCAAGTAGGCTACGGCGCACTCAGTCCGGCGCGTTGCGCCACCTTGTAAGTTCGAATCGGCAGCATCTGCTATAGCTGGTGTTGCGGAGGCGGATGCCAGACCGACGCACCTTTGGGACACCAAGCCCGTGGAGAAGCAGGGTCATGCATCCGCCGTTTCATCAAACCCGAACA
>JANONM010000300.1:0-1557 GCA_031420855.1 Hyphomicrobiales bacterium | reverse complement strand
GCCGACCGGGCGCATATTCATTGCCTGTCACATGCTGACGGGCGCATTGGCTGCCACCGCAGGCTTGATGATTACGGCGCGCACAGGTGCAGCAGTCCCCTCCATGGCAGGACACCTTGGCCAAGACTGGTTGCTTCCAGCGTTCCTGGCACCCGTGCTGGGTGGCACCCTGCTTTCAGGTGGACGCGTGGCAGTGTTTGGAACATTTCTCGGTGCTGCACTCGTCAACATTATCACCAGCGGACTGCTGCTGATGCGCGTCGGTGAATTCTGGATTCAGGCTTTTCTCGGCCTCATGTTGCTGGCGGCTGTCTTGACCGACCGGGCAAGGCACAAATTGCTGCAAAGGCGGGGCATGATTTGATGGCGAACAACCTGCTGACCCGCGCCTTCGACAATGACTGGATTGGACCAGCACTGGTCAGTGTTATCGCAATTGCAATCATCTCATTCTTTCAACCAAGCTTTCTGACACCATTCAACATCTTCGTGTTGCTCTCGGCAATCGCCGTCAACATGCTCGTGGCCCTGGGGCAGCTGGTCATCATCGGCATAGGACAGATGAACCTGGCACTCGGTTCCATCGGCGGGTTGGTGGCCATCAGCTTTGGCGCGATGATGCAACTGTGGGGCTTTCCTCCGACTGCCGCAATCATCTGTGGTCTTTTGATAGGAGCCGCTGCAGGCATGGCAAGCGGCTTCGTCATTGCCCGCACCGGCATTTCAGCCTTCATCATCACGCTGGCGGGATTGCAAATCTTCAAGGGCATCAACCTCGGCATTACAGAGGCACAACCGTTCTATGGCATTCCACAAGGCGTCAAGGATTTTGGCAATCTCTCACTCATCGGCCCTATCCCGTGGTTGATTGTACCGACAGTCATTGCATCGATTGCTGTCTGGTTGCTTTTTTCGAAGTTGCGCATCGGCCGCTATATTTTGGCCATCGGTGGCAATCGCAACGCGGCTGAGCTTTCGGGCATCAACGTCAATTCCACAATCATTTGGGCGTATGCCATTTCGGGCTTGCTGGCAGCGACGGCTGGCATGATGCTGGTGGCGCGCTTGCAATTGGGCCACCCTACCATTGGTGACGACTGGTTGATCTCATCTTTTGCTGCTCCAGTGATTGGCGGAGCCATCTTGGCAGGTGGCCATGTCAGTGTACCGGGTACATTCTTTGGTGTCGTCATCATCGCCATTATCACGCAAGCATTGGTGGTCTTCGCCATCGATCCTTTCGTGGTGCAAATCGTTCTGGGTGGCCTCATCCTGTGGGCTGTGGGAATCAACCGCTTGCGTGAAGTACGCGTGTCTAAATTTCTCGGGCAAAAGGCCTGATCATGACAGCTGCCCTGCTCGTATCCAACGTTTCAAAGTCTTTTCCCGGGGTACGCGCCTTGGACGATGTATCGCTGACGCTTTCGGCGGGATCGATCCATGCCCTGCTGGGCGAGAACGGTGCTGGCAAATCCACGCTGATCAAAATCATCACTGGAATACACAAGCCCGACAAGGGCGACATCTGCGTCAATGGTAAGGTCGTGCATCTGGCAA
>JANONM010000299.1:0-6506 GCA_031420855.1 Hyphomicrobiales bacterium | reverse complement strand
CTGGCACTGCGCCCGACGAAACGTGATAAAAAGGTCGCGGCTTGGGTAGCCTGTCCGTCGGCATGGGAGAGGTCGCGGATATAAAACTGCGCAGTCCGCAAACTGTCACGCACGCCCGCCGCCATGCACACGGCATGGGCTGTGAATGAATCGGCGGATCGGATCGCAATTGTCATGGGACAAATTGAACCTTGCAGCCGCAGCTTCGTCAAGCGATGATAGCGTCACAGGTCAAGAAATGAAAACACCGCTACAACAGGATATCGTCACCCAAGGGGATTTTGCCCATGAAGCGCGAAAATTTAGGACGATTTTGAAAAGTTTCGAGCGCAATCTCGAATTGCTGTTCGCCGATCATGGCAAGGCCCCGGCGGTGGACCATGCGGCGCTGGCCACGGCTTTTGCCAATTGGCGGCAGCGTTTTGATGCCACCAAACACCTGGCCGACATCAATCGCCATGATTTTGTGATTTATGCGGCGGGCCTGATGTTAAAGGAATTGATTGCGGCCAAGCCCTTGCTGGTAGCACCCGAAGGGTTGTCAATTCCTGATGAACATGCCTTGAGCCGCTGGCCCGAAGGCTATGCCTACACGAGTTTCTGCCTCTCGGTGGCCACTGCAATCTTGCGGGATATGGGCGATACGCGGCCGCTGGGGCAGGATATCTCCGACAATCCGGCGTTTTGGGACTCATTCAAGGAAAACGCACTCGAAAGCCCGGCCACTGCTGTCGCGTTCTTTGATCTGGTCTGTGGCACGGATCCGAACTGGGATGCGCCCGACGTGCCGTGGCTGCGCAATGCTTTACGCAGCGGAAACTTGCTTCAGGTCCCCAAAACCGGCCCTATTTCATAGGCACCGCGATAGATCATGTCGACTGCCACGTAAACGATAATGGCAAGGCCCACATAGGCGATCCAGCGATGGTTGGTCAGCAATTTGGCAATGAAAGTTGCTGCGAGGCCCATCAACGCAATTGACAAAACCAGACCGATTATCAAGACATTTGGATGGTCGCGGGCCGCACCTGCCACCGCCAAAACATTGTCGAGGGACATTGAAATATCAGCGATGACGATTTGCCAGGCGGCTTGCGCAAAGGTTTTTTGCGGCGCCCCTTTGGCGACGCTGCCATCAGCGTTCAGGTCGGAATCTTCCAGGGATTCCAGGGCATCGCTGTGTCGGCTGTCGCGCAACTCACGCCACATTTTCCAGCAGACCCAGGCCAGCAACAAGCCGCCCACCAGCAACAGACCGACAATTTGCAACAGCTGCACGGCCACGACTGCAAAGCCGATGCGCAGCACTGTTGCCGCAATGATGCCGACAAGAATGGCCTTGTTGCGGAGTTCCTTGGGAAGACCGGCAGCCGCCATGCCAATGACGATGGCATTGTCTCCGGCCAGCACCAGATCGATCATGATCACTTTGCCCAAGGCAACCAAGGCCTCTCCCGTCAGCAGGCTTTCAAGCACGAATCCGATATCCCAATACTGTTGTTATGAACCCGTGAGTTAGAGATTTTGCAGCGGGAGTTCAAGGGAAGGTTTTAGAGCCAGCCGGAAAACAAGCCGGTCGGTCAAGACCCGTTTTGCCCTTATGATAAAACATCGTGGCAGTTGATGCGACGAGGACCAGCGCAAGGGTAGGCCAGCAACAACATGTAATATCAACGGTCACTTATATTGACTTTTTTTGATTGATCCAACTTGCTCAGAAATCCCCTCTCCCTTGTGGGCATGCGTGTCCGGGGAAAGTCTTGATTGCCTCACATACTCCATAAATCGTCATTCCAGCCAAGCGTAGCCCTTGCGCAGCGCGAGCTGGAACCCCGCTTTATTTCAACCAGTTACGCTTGTTGCAGCCAAAGCGGGGTTCCAAATCGCCCGCGATAGGGCGGGCGATTGGAATGACGGTTTTGAGGAGTTACACATTTCTGAGTTTGATTTTCGCAAACTTTTGGAAAACCAATAAAATACAACATCACTTTCAAAGCCTAAAACTTTCCCCGGACAGCAGTGCCTTGTGGGGAGGGAGAAAAAGAACCAATTCCAGTTGCCGTTGCTACAAGCAGCACCGGCATATTTCAAATTTCAAAAACCCTTCCAAGCCCTACACAGGCAGTCATCAAACGAAATCCCAAAGCCACGCCCATGGCCATTGGCAGGGTCGCCTTGAAACCATGGATCATGCCGGACGCCATCAACAAGGTGTTGTTGGGACCGGGCGTATAGGCAGTGACAGCGGCAAACAGCAGCAAGGCCAGAAAAAGTTGAAGGGTCATGCTGACGGCTTAGAGCGGTTCTGGATTAGTTTGAACCAGCAACTCACGTACACCGTCATTCCCGCGAAGGCGGGAATCCCGCTTTGCCACGAGATCGCTGGTTGCAAGCTGGATCCCCGCCTTCGCGGGGATGACGGTGCGGGTGTGAGTATGAGTATGTGATTCAAAGAGATGCGGCACCGCTCTAAGCTGCCGGAAGCAGTCATTTCAAGTGCTGGATTATATCGCATGTATTTTCGTTGGGGCACTTCTTCCAAGGTCTGGTCGCAAGGTCAGGCCACAATCTGGGTGCGCGGTGTCGGCAGCAGCCTGGTTTTGCTGAGCAGGGCCGATATGGCTTTGGCATCCATGGACTTGTAGAAATAGAATCCTTGCAATTCGGTGCAGCCGGCCAGCCGCAAGATGTTGACTTCATCTTCGCATTCCACGCCTTCCGCCGTCACCTCGGCTGAAAGACCACGCGCCACCAGCAATGTGCCTTGAACAATGGCAAGTTCACCCGGATTGGACAAAACCTTGCTGATGATCGACTTGTCGATCTTGATACGGTCGAAATGAAAACGCCTGAGATAACCGATACTGGAGAAACCAGTGCCAAAATCATCGAGCGCGATCTTGATGCCGGCCAGTTGCAGCGCCTTGAACACCGTGCTGGCCTTGTCAGCGTCATGGATCAGCGAAGTTTCAGTAATTTCAAACTCGACGCGATTGGGTGCTATGCCGTGTGTCGCGAGAACGGCAAGGGCACGTTTTACAAAATTCGGATCGTTGAGTTGAATGGCAGAGATATTAACGGCGAGCCGCAGTTCGGGCCAAGCTTGGGCGGCACGGCAGGCCCGGTCAAGGATCAGTTCACCAAGAACGTTGATGAGGCCTGAGGTTTCAGCAATGGCGATGAATTTGTCGGCAGCTACCCGGCGCAAGCTGGACATGGGCCAGCGGGCCAAGGCCTCGACACCGGCAATTAGTCCTGAGCGTGCATTGATCACAGGCTGAAACTCAATTCCTAACGTGCCGGTTGCAATAATCTGCTTGAGCTCTTCAGCTATGGAGAGATTTTCGTTGCGCTCGGTATCGAAGCTTTCGTCGTAGATGCAATAACGGTTTTTGCCATTTGCCTTGGCGCGATACATGGCGATGTCAGCCCGGCGTAAAATTTCCGACTCGTCTGTACCGTTGTTGCCTTGAGCCAAGCCGACACTGGCACCAACAGTTGCAATCCGGCCATCAATGTCGAAGGGCAGCGCGAGGATGGAGATCAATTGTCCGGCGAAGGTCTGGGCCTGTTGTAGCGCAGTTGCACCTTCAAACAGAACGATGAATTCGTCACCGCCCATGCGGCAGCATAACCTCGCGTTTTCTGACAATTTACGCAACCCCTTGCCAACCATGCAAATCAGCCGGTCTCCGATTTCATGGCCGTAACTGTCATTGACTTCCTTGAAGCCGTCGAGGTCGGCGAAAGCCAGTACATATTGGCTGTCCGGCGATTGCGCCAATCCGCGGATCATCTGTAACAGGGCCAACCGATTGGGAAGACCCGTCAAATGGTCATGCAGCGCGTTGTGATTGGCCAAATCCTCATTGGCCAGCAATTGCTGGATCAGACGCCAGCAGACAAGCGCAATACCTGTCATCACGACGACAAGGAATCCCAGAACAGCGCTGGCTTTTTGCCAGCTGGATTGCGTGAGAATGGCTCCGAGTTCGCGGTCTTGCCAGGTTAACGCCATCGTCGGTCGGCCTGTAAGATCGGAGAACACGATATGGTTCGACAATGCTGAAAGGTCGACGCCAAGTGTTACACCCCGCACCAGCAGTTTCTTTTCGACCGACTTCATGAATTTTTCATCGAGCAAACGGGCAAAAACCAGCAATCGGCCATTCGAGGCAGCAGCTGTAACACTTTCAGGTCCTGTCATAACGTCAACGCCAGCGTCCGGGTTGGAAATTGGAGCGACGGCGACAATGGCGGGTCCCAGAATGGTGTTGGCATAGCCGGTGACGAGACCCGTGCCTTCTGCAGCAGAGGGAAGCTGGGCTTTGATTTCAGGCAAATCGCGACCCAACAACGCGCCGGCAAAAACAATGTCGGAATTACCCACGGCGTTATGGAGCAAGACTCGGCCATCGTTGGCATCCACAACGGCGACGATGTCATAGTTTACACCTACACTGATAGTGTTGCCCCAGGTGGTTGCAAACCATTTGGCGTCGGGTGTGTTGGCGGTGTGTTCGGCGGCGTCTTTCCACCGGGCATTTTGCGTGACCAGTCGGGCAAGCTCCATTTCTTCGGCTTGCAGGGCCTTGCCGATCACCAGCTTGTTGCGCTCATGCTCTGCCTGGTTGCCACTGGTTTGAACGCGGTTCAGCAGATCATAGGCCAGACCGATGGCGCCCAACGACGCCAAAACCAATGGCAAGGCGATGACCAACAGAAATCGCCAACCCGTCATTCTACGCATGTTTACACAACCCCATCAACCCTGCGGATTTTGGGGGCAGCGTGCTTAATGGCGGGTTACCGGTGTCGGTTTTGGATCATGCCCGGCCCGGCAATTGGACCAGAACCGGGCGTTATGGTTAAGGCCAGGTTTACGCCGCCGCGGCTTTTGCCTGCGTCACAACGGCATCCGCAGCGCGTCCGGTCAATTCGGCCAAATGGTCAAATTTTGCCGTGAAGGTTCCCACGCCTGCCGTGGCTGAACGAATTTCAATGATCAATGGGGCAATTTCGGCTTCCGGCATGTAGGCTTTCACCGTGTCCCAGCCTGCCCAACCTTCCCGCGCATCAAAGCCCAGCAACTGCCCCCGATGTCCGGTAACGATTTGATTGGCCCGCGCAGTGGCATCTGAGGGGATATGGATTTCCACCGCCAAAATGGGTTCAAGCAGCACCGGGCTGCATTGCGGCATGCCCTCCACCATGGCAATGCGGGCGGCGATTTTGAAGGCCATTTCAGAGGAATCGACGTCGTGGTAAGAACCTTCCGCCAGGTTGACGGTAAAATCCACCACCGGGAAGCCCAGGCTGCCCTTGCCCATCCATTCACGCACCCCGGCTTCGACTGCCGGAATATATTGCTTGGGCACAATGCCGCCGGTGATCGTGTCGGTGAAAACAAAACCTGTGCCACGCGGGGTTGGCGCAATATCCACGACCACATCGCCATATTGGCCATGACCGCCGGATTGTTTTTTGTGGCGGCCACGGATGCGCACGGATTTTCGGATGGTTTCTTTATAAGCGATGCGCCGGGTCGCGGTTTTGGCGAGAACACCAAACTTGCTGGCCAAGCGTTCGATGGCAACCCGCAAATGCATCTCGCCTTGGCCGAACAGCACCATGTCGCCCGTGTCGTGGTCGTGGACAAAGGACAAGGAGGGATCTTCTTCAATCAACCGGGCCACGGCGGTGGTCAGTTTCACTTCGTCCTTGCGATCAGCCACCGACAAGGCAAAGCCATAGACACCCATTTGTGGCTGATGGTCCAACAACTGTGCCGTCGGACCTTTTGCTGTCGATATGGTTTGCCCGGTGGCAAAGGCTTCGAGGCGACCAAGAGCCACAACCTGGCCTGCACCAGCCTTGCTGGCTTTCTGGCCGGTGGCGCCGTGAAAGACGGTCAATCCTGCAATGCGGGCTTCCACGGCTTTGCCGTTTTGCAATGTCATGCCATCGGTGGCCTCACCGCTCATCACGCGGGCAATGGAAATCTTGCCGCCTTGCAAGCTGTGTTGGGTCTTGATGATTTGCAGGGTTGTGGCGCTTGAAGGTTGCAAGCCCAGCCGGGCGCAGGTTTCAGAAATGCCGCCGACATCATGGCGCAGGGCTTTCAGCAAGCGGCCAATGCCATTGCCATGTTCGGCTGAACCAAACAGCACCGGCGTTACATGGCCTTCCAGCACGTCGCGGTGAAGATCGGCAAATATCTGGTCGCGCGGTGGTTCCATATCCGACAGCAATTGTTCCATCAACGCATCATCGTGATCAGCCAGGGCTTCGAGCATGGTGAAGCGTTCGGTTTTTTCCAATTCCTTTATGTCGCTTGGCATGTCAACAACACGCGACTCGGCCAATTCCTGATAGATATGGGCCCGTTCCAATGCCAGTTCGACAAAGCCTGACACCACGCCATTGTTCCAGATCGGCAGTTGCCGCAATACCAGCGGTTTCGTACTGGCGGGCTGCATCCAATTCAAAACATCACGCGGGCCTGA
>JANONM010000298.1:0-16203 GCA_031420855.1 Hyphomicrobiales bacterium | reverse complement strand
CATTCTTGAACCTCTCGCCACGTTCGAGACAAATGCCGTGGCCGAGGAAATGACCGAGAACCTGATCAATGACCACCCAGATCTTGTTGGCCTGTTCATTGCGGGCGGGGGCATCTCAGGTGCCATGAATGCGTTGCGCACCCGTGGCAAATCTGGAAAAATCATGGGACTGGGATTTGATCTGACGGACAATACCAGAGCTGGCCTTCTGGATGGCACGTTGACAATGGTGCTTGGGCACCCGTTGGAACGCTTGGCTCAAGAAACCATCAGCGGCATGCTTCGGGCTATCAAACTCGGGGCTGAAGCCGGCAAACAGATAACTGTACTACCGTTCGAAACCTACACCAGCGAAAGCATTTGATCGTTGTCAACGAATTCACCGGGAGATGTGAAGCATCCGCACGTTGACGCCTCAGCAACACCGGGAACGAGAGGGCGCATTTCATCAATCGGCTATGCGGAGTTGGCCACCTTACGCAAAGCCGCGTCGTGCACAATTGGCTGCTTGAAATGTTTTGATTTCTGCCACGCCTGCACGATCTCCAATGAAAATTTTCCATTGAGCGTGTGGTACATGTCGTCCAACAAAGCTTCAGGAATCGGGCGGCCAAAATAGAACCCTTGCAATTCTTCGCAGCCCGAGTCTTTTGCAAACGCCAGCTGCTGCGCGGTTTCAACGCCTTCGGCCAGAACCGGTACACTGAGTGCTGCACCCAATCCCACCACCGCCTTGAAAATTGCATCGGCACGCTCGTTGTTGCCTGTCAACTGAATGAAGGAACCATCCACTTTGATGCGGTCGAAGGGGAATGAACTCAACAATGACAGTGACGAGTAGCCGGTTCCAAAATCATCCATGGCAACTGAAATTCCCAGGGCCTTGATTTGCCGCAGATTATGCAGCGCCCGGTTCAAATCATGAATCAAAGCCGTCTCGGTAACTTCCAGCTCCAGCCGGCTGGCGGCCACACCAATCTCAAAAAGGGCTGTCCGCACTTGGTTGACAATCAAGGGCTGGCATATGGCCTTGGCTGAAACATTCACCGCCAGACGCGGCAACCACTTGTGGCGCACCAGCAATTTGCAGGCTTTGGTCAACACCCACTTGTCAATTTCAATAATCAGGCCATTCTCTTCTGCGACAGGAATAAATTGTGCAGGCGAAACCAGGCCACGCGTCGGGCAACGCCAACGCAGCAGCGCCTCGAAACCCACCAACTCACCAGTGCCGGTCATGAATTGTGGTTGCAGGTCAAGACTGAGCTGGTCATTCTGGATCGCATGTTTCAAATCGTGGGCCAAAGTCCGCCGGTCACGAATAAACTGGTCCATGCCTGAATCAAAAATACAAATCGAGCGGTCAATTTCCGATTTGCCCCGATACATGGCCAAGTCAGCATTGGCCAACAATTCCTGACGGTCTTTTCCGTGCGAGGGGTAAAGTGCCACACCTACGGTGACACTGGCTTCAATGACTTTCTCTTCCCATTTCAGTGAAACTGAAAGGCTGTCAACCAGGCGCTGCGACAGTTCAAGTGCTTTGTGCTCATCGCTTTCGCTTTGAATCAGGACAAATTCATCGCCGCCAAGTCGTGCAAAAAATTCATGACTGGAAAGGGTTGATTGAATGGTTTCCGCAGCATGGCGCAATAGTTGGTCGCCCGCAGCATGGCCAAACAGATCATTGACTTCCTTGAATCGATCGAAGTCGAACAACAAGACGGCAACCTTGGTCCCGCTTTTTCGCGCGTTGACCAGGGCTTCATCCAAAAACTGGTTGAACGCCATGCGGTTGGGCAGACCTGTCAAGCCATCTTGCATGGCGATGGCACGAATACGTTCTTCAGCGCGTTCGCGTTCGCGCAGGTCGTTCACGCGATCCGTCACATCATGCAATGCGAGAATTGAACCACCGTCGGGCAGGGGCGTGATATGGGATTCCAATACGAGGGGACCAATCACAATGTCTTTTTGGTCGCAAGAATATGCCAGCTTGACGAGTTGTTTCTTAGCGTCGAATACTTCTCCAAACGCTTGCTTGGCGAAATTTGTCATCTGGGTATTGCATAGCGTTTCCCGCCCCTCTGCGTTCATGACAGAAATGCCGGACTTGGTGTTTTTCAGAATGCTCTGCAACAGGCGCTGGCGGTCAGCGTGGGCCAAGGCATAGCGCACCGACCGATCCAGAACATCGGCAGTGATGGCGGTTTTCGTGATAAAGTCCGATGAACCGGCCTCAAGTGCTGCATTGTCCACCGTTGCATCGGAGATGCCAGTCAACAGGATGATAGGCGTATCAATGCCTGCGGCCCGTACACTGTTGATAAAATCAACGCCCGTCACCGAGCCCAGCCGATAGTCACTGAATATGACGTCAAAACTGCATTTCGAAAGTTCAAGCATGGCCAGAAGTGAAGATGATGCAGTGGTAATCGCGTAGCGTGAACGCGTTACTTCACCCAATGCGTCTTTGATGAGGTACAGGTCATCCTCATCATCATCGACAATCAGCAGTTTTATCGTTGCACCAAGCGTCACTTCTGTTACCGCCAATTTGAATTCAGGGCCATCTCAGGATCAAGCAAACTTTCGGTCTTCCCGTGTTTCATTCAAGCGAATGTTCTTCGTCAGCAGCAGCTTGCGAATATCGCCCAATTTGCGCAGGCCGGAAATTTCCGGCATGGTGAAGCGCACGTGAAAGGCATTTTCCATGGCAAACACCACTTCAATATGACGCAGCGAATCCCACTTTGGCGTGTTCTGTGCGTTTGATTCTTCGTTCAACTGTGATGGATCAACACCCAGCACTTTTCCGATCAGGTCATAAAGTTGCATTGTCGCGTTTCCTTGTTTTGAAAGTTCAGTTTATTATTATGAGAATATTGTATTGCGAACGGCTTCAGGCCAACGCTGTTCGTCGAAACCGTGTTGGGTGAAGGCAGCGAGGACCCAGCGTTCGATGCCAAGTCCCACACAACCCGTTTGGGCCGGTTCACCATTTTCACAGGTGAAGCCAAAACGTTTGCCAAAGAAATTGCCGTGCAGGTTGATCGAGCCGCACGCCAGCATTTTCTGGCTGCCGTCATTGCCAAGCGCCGGAATCTTGATTTCGTTTTTCACTTCCTGGGCGGCCTGCCAGAATTTCTTGGCGGCTGATACGGTGGCAAAGAAGGGGTCAGTTGCCGTCTGCACCTGGCAATCAATGTCCATGAACGACGCCAGTTCTTCAACGATCGGCAAGGCCTTGGCACGGCAGCTCCGCACGTAATCTTCATTGCCCACGAACACCAGTTCGCGCACATTGAATTCATACAGCCGGTCCAGCCCGTTGATGTTGCGGGATTCATAGCGGAACACGCGGCCGAGCCAGGAATAGCATTGGCCTTCTGTGAAGTTTTGTCCTGTCAAGGTTGGATAGCATGGAAAGCACGCAGCTGGATTGAGACACATGCCATCGATGTGGATGTGGTCCTGCTGCGGCATCAATGCGCCTTCCGAGCAGGAATTGGCACGACGGAATTCTTCAATCGCATCAAAGTCTTCAATGACGTTGCCAACAAAGGTCACGGCGTTGGGATGTGAGTCAAAGTAGCCGCACTTGTGCAAGGTATCAGCATCGATCATGGCCGGGAAATGCGCTTCCTTGGCGCCAAGAATCGAGCTGTAAAGTTCACCGGACTTGTCGTTGATCAGACGGGCAAGCTTCAGTACCGGGCCGCTGTATGCAACCTGACCTTTGCCGTAGTCATGCATCCAGCCGCGCTTCACCAACTCGTCATTCACACCAACATGGTACGGGCCAGTGTCCTTGCGTTTGGTGTTGACAAAAACCTTGATTTCAAAGCCCGAGACTTGCTTCACCATGACTTCCAGAAAGCGGCTGGCCTTTTCCCTGGTTTCCACCAGGTCAGCGCCGGGACGTGTGACCACGCGGGCTGTCAAGCCATTTGGATTGACAAAAATCCGATCAATGAATGGCGACACAAAAACCGATTCCTTTTCGATGTCACCGGCAATTTCGTGATCTACCTCGCGCGGCAGATCGAGAACGAATTCGGCGAAAGCGTGGTTGTGCGTGTTCATGTGGTTTCTCCCGGTTTAGAATTTGTAGTAGAGGAATCCAGAACTGGATCCGATTGAGGTAATTGCGATGGTAAAGACGCAAGCGCTGACAAAAGCGCTGCCGAAACTCGGGCGCCAGGCAACCAGCCCTGCAGCAACCGCTACTTTTTCCGGTTTGGTATCGATGACTGGCCATTCATGGTGCAGAATTTGCTGGGTATTGGGCAGCAGCAGCGTGATGGCACCCATGATCACGATCATTGACAAGGCTTGGGCGCTGTCGATCGAAACCATTGCGGTTGATGTGACTTCGCCTGAAATTCCCCACATGTGGGAAAGCATGGCAAGGGCCGTAGTTACATCAGGTGCGCGGAACATGACCAAGCCACACACAACCGTAACCATGGTGATCAGCCAGGCGACGGGTGACGGCAGTTTTATGCCAGAGAATTCACGCCATCCAAGGAACGTGGCAATTGCAACACCATGGATCACGCCGTAAATGACAAATGTCCAACCCGAACCATGCCACACACCCGCAACGAGAAACGTGATGATGGATGGAATGGCAGCAACGAGCAGGAAGCGACCCACACGCCCGAAGCCCATGCTCGTGCCTTTGCGCATGCCAGACATGGCAAGGCCTGAATAGATATAAGCCGTAAAGAACCGTGTCATCGTCATATGCCAACGACGCCAGAAATCAGAAATGTTGGTGGATTTGAAAGGTGAGTCGAAATTCAGCGGCAACTTGATGGCGAAGATTGTGGCAATGCCAATGGCCATGTCGGAATAGCCCGAGAAATCGAAATAGAGCTGTAAAGTATAGCACAATGCGCCGATCCAGGCCGTGGCAGCATCGAGTGACATGCCGTTGGATGCACCGCCAAAAACGCTGTCGGCAAAGGGTGCAATGGAATCGGCCAGGACAACTTTTTTGAACAAGCCCATGGCAAACATCGTAATGCCGATGCTAACGCGGCGGACATCAAATGCCGGGTTCCGGGGGTTCGACAACTGTTCCATCATTTCACGCTGCATCACCAACGGGCCAGCTGTGACGCAGGGAAAAAAGGCTGAGAATACGATGTAGCGTGCGAAATCGTGCTTCAAGAGTTGGCCGTTGTAGGCTTCAATGAGAAAGCCGATCTGGACAAATGTGAAGAATGACACGCCAAGCGGAACTGCAATATCAAAGTGGGTATAGCTTGTGCCGATGGCCTGGTTGGCTACATCGATGAAGAAATTGGTGTATTTGAGATAACCCAGAATGCCAAGATTCACGGCCAAGCCACCGAACAACAAATTCTTTGCCACTTTCGGGTGGTTGCCAAGGCAAGCAATAATGTTGCCAACCGAGAAATTGAAAATCAGCGACACCAGCAGAACCAGCAACAATTGCGTTCCAAACAGGGCGTAAAAAACCAATGATACAAAGGCCAGCAGGTTGATGGCTTGTTGGGCGCCACCATAGCGATGGGCCAACACAAAGCCTGCATAGGCCAATGGCAGAAACACAAAAATGAATTGCAGGGAGGTGAAGGACATCAGGTTGCTCCAGCCTTTGCATCAAGGGCAATGTACTGATCGAAAATCTTTTGCAGACATTTGTCGTTTGCGTGTTCTGCATCGATATACATGTCTGAAGTGCAGCCCAGTTCGTGGGGGTTGAAGCTGCCAAACAACGGCAGCTTGTGGTCAGTGGCGATTTTTTGAATCAGTGTTTGAATGCGCTTCAGACCATCGCCATAGGGAGTTCCCTGCAAGCGGTCATAGTAAGTCGGGTTGTAAGGGGGATTGACGAGATAGACACTCACACCCTTTTGCTTCAGGAATTTCAGAAGTGCTTCGAAAGCTTCAACACCTTTGGGATCTACTTTGGGCGGATCATTCCGGCGCTTGTTGGCGAAGGCGATTGATTCAGCCATGGTGCGCTCTGCAGTAAACAAGTGCATTTTGCGGTTCGACCAGACAATCGAGCCATCGGGCAGCAATGCATCGAGTGTTTCGAAATGCTTTTCGTCGGTGGCACCTGGGTACTCAGACGCATTGTGCCACCGTGTGAAATTCTCAAACAACATCGGCAGTGAAATCAATGCACGACCGCGATCATAGGGAAGTGTTTTGAAGTAGCTTTCGGTTTCAAGCCCAAGGCGCTTTGACATTTCACGGTAAGCCGGAATGCCAGGCTCCCACAAAAAATCCTTGCGGTTTTCGACGGGTGTGAATTGATTGTCGCGGATGCTGATAATAAGTTTCTTTGGCAACCGATTATAGCGCAGCAGCAATTCAACCATGCCAAGTGGGTCTTCCCAATAGTCACGGTGTATGTGAGCGTTGAAAAAATCTTTGCCCTTGAGCAGGCCTTTGTGGGCTTCTTGCCAATGGCTGGCCCCCAACAGGATGACTTCTGGTGTTTTGGTCATCCGCCTGAGTTGTTCTTCACGCAGGGCACGAATATTCAGATTCAGATCAAAAACCGCGTAGTTCTGGTTTTTGGCGTGTGCTTCCGCAGCGGGTGCCATGCCTCCTGAACCGTACATCTCGGGTGCGTATGACTGGTTTGCGAACCATATCGTGCCAATGCCAACGGCCGTGGCCAGCAGGAAGGCAATCGCGTAACGTCGCGAACCGGATTTCTTTGCAGAAACCGTGACACCCTCATGGGCAATCACAGGAGGCACGACAGGTTCTTGCGAAATCCGTTCAACAGATTCAATTAAAGGATTGCCCTGAAGTGCTGCGCGCAACGAACGCACAATGTCATCCGTACTTGGATAACTGCCTTCCACACTCGAATTTACGCCGTTCACTAAATTTACGCCCCGATACGCCCTACACATAAATGAATTAGCACGACAGCATCTAAGTAATTGTAAATCGGGATTTTTGCGCCATGCCAAAACCGAAGGTTTCGAAAACGTCGCTAATGATTGGTTACTGGACCTCGCGAATGCAGCACAGTGCAAGGCTTCGCCGTCGGGCAACAGGCAGTATCAGCTCCAAAATCAACTATGCTCTGGCTTATCCGGCAACCTGCATGTGCGCTGTGGAATGTTTGCCACGCACAATCAGGCTCAGCACCAAGGGTGCCAGAAAAATCGGAATTTGTGAAACACCCACATATTCCGCGGTGGCGTCGCTGGCCATGCCAGAGAGCAATACAAAGCCCAATCCGACATTGCGAAAGCCGCTGACAATGCTGGCGGTCAGGGAGTCAGTAATGCCTTGACGGAACATTACAATGGCGGTGAGATAGGCCATTCCTGCGCCGAGCAAAGTCACAATCAAGAGATAGAGCAGGAACTGGCCAGGGTCACTCCACATCAAATCACGCGCTGGGCCCACAATACCCACGCCGAATACCATCAATGCGAAAATTGTAAATCGACGTGAAAACCCTTCAATGGATTCAGTCAACTTTGTTGGCAAGCTGCATGCAATTCCCATGTAGACAAGGAAAAGTCCCAGCGGCAGCACCAGTAAAATCATGCACCTGTAAATAAATGCCATGACGTCCAGCTCAATGTTGGAATGCAGAACCGTGGTAAAAAAGAAGAAGTATGAAAACGGCATGAGGAAGGTTGACAAAATCATGCACTGCAAGGCCTTTTGCTTGTTGACCTGAAGCAACTCGGCGAATGTCGGTGAGGCAAACAGCGAACCCGCCGACGCGGTCGTGATCATCAACATCGTCAATGCACTGTTAACCCGCGCGAGATGGGCCGCCGCTATAATGATGGCTGGCAGCACCAATAACTGCCAAAGCACAATCTCCCAAACTTTGGCGTCCAGGCTGAAAACCTCGTCACCTTCCATGCGTCCCATCGGCAGCAGCGACATGATGATCAACAGCAACAAGCTGACAGTGGTGAATGGCGCGAACGCTTCCGACAACCCCGGTACAAGGAAACCTGCAAATATTGTGGCAGCCAGCAGCCAACAGGCAATTGTTCTTTCCAAATTTGATAACATACGCAGACTTCCAGTTGGGTGGGTTGCCACACATTCAAGTGTTGGCATTGATGTTTTGCACAATGCCGTTTCATTGTCGTTTTCACGGTTATTGCTGAAAATCGTTAAATATGGAGAAACGGCCCCATTGAAAAATACGGTTGAGACTTTCACCGTTAATTTACAGCTTGGATGTAAGTGTTTGCCCAAATTCGGGGAATAATTGTGAAAACTCAAAACCGCGTCACTTCCATTCAGGGAATTCATGAATCTGGTATGCATCAAGCTCCAATGCAGCGGGACAGAACAGAAATTGCCGATTTGTTTGCCGGCGCCGATGTGGGGCTGGCATTATTTGATTCGCAACTCAGCCTGTTGGCTTGCAACGATCTTTACAAAACCCTGTGCGGCTATTTGAGTTCAGACATTTCCACGGGTGTCAAACTACAAAAACTCATGCAGGTCACCTTTCGCCGCCTGAATGTGCCAGCAGAAGAAATTGACGGAAAAATTGAAAGAATTATTGATCGGCTGGAACCCGGCACGGCTTACTCATTCCGCTATACTGCACCCAGCGGCAGCATGGTGGAAATCAGGCGTCGTCGCCTGCCAAACGGCACTGCTGTGGAAACAGCAAGGGAGATTGATGCACCGGCATCGGAACTTGATCTCAACTCCCAGTACGAGATGATTGCTGAACAGTCCCGCTCACGGCTGATGCATGCCCTGGATGTCATGGCGGATGGTTTCGCGCTCTATGATGCCAATGATCGCATTGTTCTCTACAACCGGAAATATGTTGACTACAGCCCGCTTGCGGCCGACGTCATCATGCCGGGTGTTGCCAAGGAAGAAATTCTTCGCAAGTCCACGTCGCGTGGCGCCTTTGTTATCAACGGCATGTCACACGAAGAGTACATCCAGTGGCGTCTCGAAAGACATCGCAATCCGACTGGGCCCGTCGAAGTGCAACTGGCCGATGGCCGATGGTTGTTGATTACAGAAAAGCGTACCAATGACGGTGGCATAGTCGGTACGCGTTCTGACATCACGGAACTGAAGCTTCGCGAAATAGAAATGCTGCGCATTTCACAACAACTTCATGCGCGCAACCTGCAATTTGACACGGCTTTGACAAACATGGTGCAAGGCCTCTGCATGTTTGACAAAGACCAAAAACTGATTGTTGTGAACAAGCGCTACCTTGATGTCTATGGCTTCGCGGCAGACGTGGTGAAGCCTGGAATTACGCTGCGCGAACTGATGCAGTACAGTGTCAGTCTCGGAAACTATACGGCAGAAGAAGCGGAGCGTGCGCTTGCGGAACGCAACGACCCAAGCCAGCTGAGCCGCCGCAGCGTTATCAAGCAACGCCTGAAGGACGGGCGGGTTATCGCGGTGATGAACGAACCCATGGCGGACGGCGGCACAATCGCGACCTACCAGGATATTACCGAGACGGAAAAAAATGCGGCAATGATGTTGCAGCATACGCAGAAGCTTGAACATTCCAATCGTGAACTTGCCGACTTTGCCTATGTGGCTTCACATGATCTGCAGGAACCGTTGCGAAAAATCGAGGCGTTCGGCGAGCGTCTGGTGAACAAGTATGCCAGTATTCTGCCCGATGACGGCAAGATGTTTGTTGATCGCATGCAGAATGCCGCTGGCCGCATGCGCAAATTGATCAACGATCTCCTGTCCTACTCGCGTGTGACAACAGATGCCAAGGCTTTCCAAAAAGTGTCGTTGAAAAAGGTATTGATGGAAGTCATGTCCGATCTTCAAATCAGGATTGAAGAGACTGAAGCAACCATTGAACATGGCGAGCTGCCGGCAATTGAGTGCGAAGCCATGCAGATGCGCCAGTTGCTGCAGAACCTGCTCGGCAACGCGCTGAAGTTCAGAAAATCGGGCGTTCGGCCTGTGATCAATGTCAGTGCGGAAGTCGTTCACAGCAAAGAGAATGATGCCACGCCATCCCATGTGGTGTTGAAAATTGCCGACAATGGCATTGGCTTTGACAACCAGTTCAAAGACCAGATCTTCACGATCTTCCAGCGCCTTCACAGCCGCAACGATTATGAAGGAACCGGCATTGGCCTGGCCACCGTGCGAAAAATTGTTGAGCGCCATGGCGGCACGATCAATGCGGACGGCCAGTTGAACATTGGCGCAACATTCCATGTCACACTACCACTTGAGCAAGGCAGCAAGGATATAGCATCATGATACGCAGTAATTTTCCCGTTCGAATTGTTGTCGCCGATGATGACGCGGATGACCGCATGATGATCAAGGATGCCTTCGAAGAGTCAAAGCTCGGCAATCCGATTGATTTCGTTGAGGACGGTGTGCAGCTCCTCGAATATTTGCGCCGGGAAGGCGCATATACAAAGTTTGCCAGTCTACCCTATCCGGGCTTCATTTTGCTGGACCTCAACATGCCCCGCAAGGATGGACGTACCGTCTTGAAGGAAATAAAAAGCGACCCGGTGCTGCATCGTATTCCAGTCATCATTCTCACGACGTCAAAGGCCGAAGAGGACATTATCAAGACCTATAATCTCGGGGTGAACTCGTTCATCTGCAAGCCGGTATCATTCGACAAGTTGGTGGATATCGTGAGAACGGTCGGTCACTACTGGATTGAGATTGTTGCGTTGCCGCCGGAATGCCAGCGACACGCTGCATGAAATTCATCCAAGGCGATGTGAAAGTTGTCGAAGCATAAATCAAAAAACCCCGGCGAAAGCCGGGTTTTTATTTTTGGCAAATCGGCAACGCTTCAGAAGAAACCCCATTCGGTTCTTATTGGGCCATCGTCGGCATCATGAGTGATGGCAGCCATGTCGCCAGGCCTGGCACCTCGATCATCACAAAAACCATGATCAACATGATCATGAACATGGGAAATGACCAGCGGGCAATTTTGAAAATGTTGTGCCCCGTCATGGACTGCAGCACGAAGAGATTGAACCCGACGGGCGGCGTGATCTGCGCCAGCTCAACCACCAGCACAACAAAAATGCCGAACCATACCATGTCAATACCCGCCTGCCGCACCATCGGTTCAACAATGCCAATTGTCAGGACAACGCATGAGATGCCATCAAGGAAGCAACCAAGGATGAGATAAAGCAACAACAACGCCATCAACAATCCGGTTGCCGACAAATTCAAGGTATTGACCCATTTGGCCAGGTCATTGGGCAAACCGGTATAGCCCATGGCCAAAGACAACGCGGCTGAGCCTGCGAGAATGAATGCGATCATCGCAGAGGTGCGGGTTGCACCCATCAGGCTTTCGATAAAATTTTTCCATGTCAGGGTTTTCTGCCACCACGCCAGACCCAGTGCGCCCGCAACGCCCATGGCTGCTGATTCAGTGGCTGTGGCAAACCCCGCAAACATTGATCCCAATACGATAAACAACAAGACGTGCACGGGCACAAGCAGCCAAAGGGCCGCAGCTTTTTCGCGCCACGTCGTCTTTGCCTCGACAACCGGATGATAACTCTTGTCCGTCTTGGAAACCAGGATGACGTAGCCTGTGAACAGTGCCGCCAGCACAAATCCTGGCAGAATACCTGCGATGTTGATGGCCGAAATAGACTCGTTCGTCATGACACCAAAGACAATCATGATGATCGATGGCGGAATCATCAGACCCAGTGTAGCCGGACCTGCGAGAGTTCCAACAATCAGGTGTTCCGGATATCCGCGCTTTTTTAATTCCGGCACCGTCATCTGTGCGACTGTGGTCAACGTTGCGGCCGATGAGCCTGACACAGAACCGAAAATGGTGCAGCCCATCACATTTGTGTGCAGCAATCCGCCGGGCAGACGCCCCATGAGGGGGGCAAGTCCCCGAAACAGATCTTCCGACAATCTTGTGCGGAAAAGAATATCACCCATCCAGATAAACATCGGGAGTGATGACAACATCCATGACGACGAAGCAGACCATATCGTCGTTGCCACAGGTGCTCCTGCCGATCGCGATGCAAAAATTTCAATTGCGACAGCAGCAATAGCAACGAGTGTAAATCCAACCCAGGTGCCTGATGCCAATAACACGCACAGTATGGCAAGCAGTGTAACGAGCAGTTCGAATTGTTCCATGGCCAGCGCTCAGCGTCCTACACTCAAATCATAATGCGTCGGGGGAAGCGGGCAATTGGTGATTGCCCGTCAGCAGCAAGCGCAAGCTGTGGTCGATGACGCAGACAGCCAAGACAGAGAGACCAACGGCCATCGACAATTGCGGAATCCAGATTGGGGTGGCGTCGAGACCTTGGCTGATGTCATTCAGGGTCCAGGACCAATAAACCATCGACCAAGCATAATAGGCAAGCCAAAGGGAAATGACAGCCGATACCAGGAAAGAGAACCACTCCGCAAAAATCCGCAAGCGACCCATCATCGACATGAACAGTTCGATACGGATATGTGCACCATTGTTAAAGGTGTGGGCAAATGCCAGAAATGCCGAAGCCGCCATGAAGTATCCGGCATAGTCAGTGAGACCGCGAAAATTAATTCCGGCAAAACGGCCAACTACTTGCAACATCGTCGTTAAAAATATGCATGCGAGAAAGAAGGCGGCCAAGTAACCTGAATATAGGTATATCCGGTCAAGTTTGGCCCACACAGCATCAAGGTGATGCGACCTGGATGTTACCGCAACCGCATCAGCCGTCATTTCGCCGTTTCCAATTCCGCCACTGCAGGAAGTTTCAACTCACTTCTTGAACTGCGCAAGAATTGTGGCGCCTGCATCACCAGCTTTGGCTGCCCAGTCCTTGGCCATTGACTTGCCAATTTCATTCAGTTCAGATTCCAGTGTTTTCGAAGGTGGCAGCACTTTCATGCCGTTGCCTTTAAGAACAGTTAAGGCTTTTTCATTGGCGCGTTTTGATTTTTCCAGTCCGGCAGATTCTGCAAGAGTGGCGCATTCAGCAACGGTTTTTTGCTTGTTGGCCGAAAGGCCGTCCCAAACGCCCTTGTTGACGATAACCGAATTGCGGGGCATCCAGGCCTTCACTTCATAGAAGTGGTTGAGCTGTTCCCATACCTTGCTGTCTTGTCCTGTAACGGCCGACGTGATGAGGGAGGCGATTACGCCCGCCGACATGGCTTGGCTGATTTCTGCGGCTTCAATGGAAATGGGAGCCATGCCCGTCAACTCAGCCAGCCGGGCCGTTGCCTTGTTGTAGGAACGAACTTTCACGCCCGCCATGTCAGCAATGGAATTGATGTCTTTGTTGAAGTAGAGGCCCTGTGGAGGCCAGGGAACCGAATACAGCAGCTTGATCCCCTGATCTTCCAGAACCTTGTCAAGCGCTGGCCTGGCCGCAGCAAAAAGTTTCACCGAGTCTTCATAGGAAGAGGCGAGGAATGGAATTGAGTCGGTACCGAAGATCGGGTTCTCGTTTTCGTGGGACGACAGCAGTCGTTCACCAATCTGCGTTTGACCTGTCTGGACGGCACGTTTGATGTCGTTGCCCTTGAACAATGCGCCATTCGGATGAATGACAATATTGATGTCACCATTCGTGCCGGTTGCCACACACTTGCTGAATTCCTGGGCGTTGACGGTTTGGAAGTTGAGGGCCGGATAGGCCGTTGGCATGTCCCATGTTTCGCCTGCCGTTGCAGGAACCACGGTTGGCAGCAATAACAAGGCAGCGGGAATAACGGACTTGAATCGGTTCATGTGTTTTGGCCCATCAGCATCAAATTGTTTTGCCTGGAAATCGGCGGGGGGCCAATGACCAAGGCGTTTGCTTGAATTGAGAGCTGTTATATGTACAAACCTGTTAAAATGGCGTTGGCATTGGTAGTGTCGTGCGTCATGATTTATATCAAATCCGGAATTTTGAGGCTGTTGGTTAATGAAGCATGGCAGCGATTTCTCGAGCAACGCGACCTTGGAGGCCATGCTGCGTGCAATCCTATGGCCTGCGCCAACCAACCCCGGAATATCAATTGCCGTTTATACAGATGACAACACACTTGATGAACAGCAAATGCTGACGGGTCTTGCAGATTGTGAAAGAGCGCTGGCCCAAAGCTTTGTGAATGTGCTGGAGCGGCGTCACTACGTCCTGAGACGATTGTTTCAAAGGCTGTTTGTCAAAAGTGTTATGGGTTGGAATGGTGCATTGAGTGATCTGGTGATCGAACATCGGTTGGATACGCAGCCGAAATGCCTGAACGACCCAAGCCTGCATTTGTCGTTCTCGTCCAGTGGGACAACTGCGCTGGCTTGTGCCTCAACACAGCATCGCATCGGAATCGATCTCGAAAAGTGCCGTCATGTCGCAAACGTCACGGCGCTGGCGGAGCGGTTTTTCACCAGCAAAGAAGCAGCGACAATCGCTGCATTGCCGTTTGCTGACCAGAATGCAGCTTTCCTCAGGTATTGGACTGCAAAAGAAGCGGGCTTGAAGGCAATCGGCAAGGGCATCGTGTCCGGCCTGAACAGCTTCGTCATCGATATCAATGATAAAGATTATCTAATTGAAAACGTTAGTGAAATTGAACAAGACGTCGCATGGTCGGTGAGCCACGTGGATTTTCTGCGGGATCATGTTGTTGCAGTTGTGCACAGTTCCCCGAAATAAATCCACCAAATCTTGTCATAACACACTCGCTCATTTACCAGTTATTAACAGATTGGGTTTTTGTAAATGATTCGCGGTGTTGTGGTTTTGTTGGCTGTTTGTGGGATGTGTCTCGGCTTCGTGGCCGAAGCTGCCGACGTGCCCTCATTGCCGCTAAAGCACGTCAGCAAAACGCTGAAAAGACCTGCCATCAAAGTGGCGACCAAAACAACCAAAATCCCCATCTTTAAATCTGCGAAACCGAAAAAGTTTGCCGAAAATTCGCCTGTGCTCGATGTGGTTGAAGAGCCGCATAGCCGATCAGTCACAATAAAACGTCAGGAGCCCACAGACAATTCAGTTGACATGAGTTGGGTGCTCAAGCCGCTAGTCGCCACATCAGACGGACCCAAAAAAGAAGGCTCGGCAAGTCAGGTTGCACACATTGTTGTGACGGAACCGGGATATGTCTCCGAACCCGGCATGACGATTGAACTGAGCGGGCATATCGTCAAAACTGCCGGGACAACAGCCCGCATCGACATTCAGATTGGCAAGATACGCCGCGTGGTTTTATGGAAATCTGAAGACGTGCAGGCGGGAAAATTCAAACTTTCGCTGGATGAGGCAATGCCAACAGGCAAGTTGCCGCCATATTTTTCAGTCTCGGCTTTGGTTTTTGTCACCAAGGAAGGCAAAACCGGGGCAGCGATGGTATCCCTCGAAAAAGTGGTTGTGCGTGTTGGCAAAGTCCGATTGGCAGCGTCGCAATAAGAAAACCCGGCAACTGCTGGAGCCGCCGGGTCAAAAACCTTGTGGTATAATCGGATACCTGGCTCACAAAGGCTTGAACGACTGACGCACCAACAGGCGCCAGCGGCCATCTTCTTTTTTCCATGTCTGAACAATGCTCAACAGGAAGTTTTGATCTTTGCCTTGGAAAAACACATCTGCATCGAAGGTGTGACGCGCAATGGCGAGGTCGCCCGAAACACGAATGCTGTGATCATAAAGCTTGATCTTGTGAAAGACCTCAACTTTGTCGACAACAGTCTTCACAAATTCCACTTTGGTCTGCACCACGCCATTGGCATGGCCAAATGACATGTCGTCAGCCGACATTTCCAGCAAGCGTGCGCCGTTGCCGTCAACCATGGCTTTGCGATATTCTTCAATCGCAGAGAGAACATCACCGGTGCTGTCGGCCAATGCTTCTGTGCTGCCTGCAGCACCTGCAACAACAGCGAGCAATGCCAATGAACCGCCCCAACCCAGATTACGTCTATTCATCGTCTACAGTCCTTCCAACATGATCGACCGAAGAAATACAGTCGACCTCTTAAGGTCCGGTAAATCGGTTATTGGAAAGTGGGTCAAATTGGATGGTATTTGCCAGTTGAAGAAATCCGTTGCTGAAACGAGCGGCGATATGAATTGACCGCGCATCCCCCACCTCCGGCCTTCGACTTGATCGGGGGCCGGAGGCGGGGGGATGCGTTCGGTTAAACCGCAGGAGCCATTTCAAAGCGCAATTGGCCTGACAGCTGTCGCCCGGAACTGCATGTAGAGAATAGTC